>JBEPXB010000127.1:0-7053 GCA_041642135.1 Halobacteriales archaeon
CCGGCGGTCGACCACGCCGTCGTCGCCGGGGCCGACCTCGACGCGCTCGCGGCCGCGTTCGCCGACGCCGGCCTCGAAACCGAGTACGGCGGCGAGCACTCGAACGGCGTCACCCACAACCGGGTACTGGGATTCGCCGACGGTTCGTACCTAGAGCTCATCTCGACGCTCGAACCGGGTGTCGAATCGCCGTGGTGGAACGACGCCATCCACGGCGACGCCGGCCCCTGTGCGTGGGCGCTCCCGGTGAACGATATCGGGGGCGAGACCGCCCGGATCGCGGACCTCGGCGTCCCGGTCGACGGCCCGGACCACCACACGCGCGGACGGCCCGACGGCGTTACCATCGAGTGGGATATGACCGAGGTGGGCGAGACGCTCGGCGCGACGCTGCCGTTCCTCGTCGCCGACCGCACCCCCCGAGAGTACCGGATCACGGAGGCCGAGAGCGTCGCCGGCTCGGGGATCACGGGGATCGCGGAGGTGGTTGTCTGCGTGCCGGAACTCGACGGGGCCGTCGAGCGGTTCGAGTCCTTCTTCGAGTCCGGGCCGCCGGAGCGTACGACCCACGAGGGGTTCGGCGCGGAACTGGCTCGGTTCGACGGCGCGCCGGCGACGCTCGCGGAACCGCGCGATGGCGGGTCCGGGCGGTGGCTCGCCGAACGCCTCGACCGCTTCGGCCCGCTCCCGTGTGCGTACCTGCTCGGGAGCGACGACCTCGAGGCGACGGCCGAGCGGATCGACCTCGGCGGAGGCGAGCCGTGGTTCGACGACGAGGTCCGGTGGGTCGACCTTGACGTCGCCGGGCGGATCGGGGTGCTGGGATAGCCCTCGTATCTCTGTCACGTCGTCACCCGGCTATCGGGGTTCCGGCTACGCGCAGTCCGCGGTGACCCGGTCGGTTCCGATCGCGACCCGGACCCGGAACTCGGTGACGAGCGAGTGCGGCGGAGAGCAGGACTCGACGCCGGCCGCGGCGACGTACGCGGGCACGCCCGGCTCCCCGACGGGGGCGACGACCCAGACGACGCTCGTCCCGGCACCGGCGCGGTCGAGTTCCGGGAACGGGCGGCGGGCCGCCGACGCGTTCGCCGCCACCCGGTACCGGGCCACCCCGGTGCTGTTCGACGCCCGGACGCCGACGACGCGCCCCTCCGCGAGCCGGGCGTCCAGGCCCGACGGGTCGGCCGCGTAGTCGACGACCGCGACCCCTCCGTCCCGGTAGAACACCTCGATGACCGAGACCGGACCGTCGACGACCGAGAGGATCACGACGTAGTCCCGGGTCAGGGTGTTCTCGAGCAGGACGGGCGGGGAGCCGGGCTCGCCCGACGCGGCTGTGGGGGTTCCCGGGCGCGCGGAAGACATCCGCGTCGGCTCGTCAGTGGGGACCGCCGCGGGCGTCAGCGTCGGCGTCGATCCGGCACCCCCGGGTCCGGCGACCCCTCCGAGCGCGCCACAGCCGGCCAGCGTCGCGAGGAGCAGCACCGCCAGGAGGGACGTCGGACGCATCACCCGAACGTGGGACAGCAGGGGTGTAAGACCTGCGGGTACGGACGTACACACGAACCGTCGACAGAACCGCGTCGAGCACGCCGTGGAACGGCGTTTCTGGCCGATATCCGGGGGCGTCACCCGTCTCCCGGTCGATTGCACAAGGATTAAATGGATCGTGTAAACGATTCCCGTGTATGAACGACGGATCCGACGGCGCCGGGGGCGACGTCCCCGAACTCACGTTCTCGGCCGACCGGTCGCGCGGCATCCTCACCCCCAGCGACCGGGAGTTCCTCCTCGGCCGCAAGACCGACTACACGGAGCACTCGCGCAAGCAGAAGCGCAACCGGATCCGCCGGCGGGTGCGCAACGCGATCCTCGATTTCACCATCCTGTTCGACTACCTCGAGGAGCGCGACCGCGAACTGGTGTTCAACCCCGACGCCGAACACCGCGAGGAGTACACCCGGGGTATCACGAACGTGCTCGCGTTCCTCCACCTCGGGACGATGGGCTACTACACCCCGTTCAAACACATGCTCGCCGAGGGGGTCAACCGGGCCGAGCAGGAGCTTGCCGGGTCCGACTACCGGATGGTCTCGGTGGAGTTCAACGTCGACCCGGTGGGGAACATCGACGTCGACGCGGTGCTCGAGAAGCTCGAGGACGAGCGGTTCGAGGAGATCACCGACGAGGAGCTCCGGGCGTTCGTCCGGCTGCTGGCCGAGACCGACGTGGTCTCGACCGACGAGATGCGCCCGGCGATGAAAGAGCACATGTCGACGTTCGTCGAACGGCTCGAGGCCTCCGACAGGGCCCGCGAGACGGCGGTCCGGGAGCTCAGGAACCGCTGAACCGCCGGGTCCGGCGGACGGGTCGCGGTCGGCGCTCTCCCGGTCGCTCGCCCCACCGAACCGACCGGCCGGCCTCGCGGGCGTCCGCGAGCGGCGTGGTGTCACAACACATTAGGAGTGGTAGCGAGATGTACACCTGTCCATGGCAACCGAATCGTCGCCGTCGGTCCTCACGCGGTTGAACGAGGGGGCTTCGGCGTTCATCAGGGAGAACCGGCGGTCCATGCTCGGGATGGGGATCCTGCTGCTGCCGGCCCTGCTGTTCGTCGTCCTGTCGATGGTGTTCCCGACGCTGATACTCTTCGACTACAGCTTCAACCCGTTCGTCGAGGGGTCGATCGTCTCCGGGTTCACCCTGGCCCACTACGAGCGGGCGCTCGGCGTCGAGCTGTACCAGAACATCCTCTTCCGGACGGTCCGTATCGCCGTCGTCGTGACGGTGCTCGCCTTCCTGCTGGGGTTCCCGCTGGCCTACGCCGCGGTCCGGAAGGGCGGGCTGGTGGGGAAGCTCATCGTCATCTCGACGCTGGCCCCGCTCACCATCGACCTCGTCGTCCGCTCGTTCGGCTGGTTCGTGCTCCTCTCGGGCAACGGGCTCGTCCCCACCCTGCTGACCGACCTCGGCCTGTTCGAGGAGGCTCCGAAGCTCCTGTTCAACGAGACGGGCATCGTCATCGGGCTGACCCACGTGATGCTCCCGTTCATGGTGTTCCCCATCGTCAACGTGATGCACACCATCCCGCGGTCGCTCGAGGACGCAGCCCGCAACCTCGGTGCCAACCGGTTCACCGTGTTCGTGCGGATCCTGTTCCCGCTCGCGCTCCCGGGGATCAGCGCCGGCGTCCTCATCACCTTCATCGTCGCGATGGCCTCCTACGTCACCCCGGCGATCCTCGGGGGGGGCGTGAAGGTCGTTCCCGTCGTCATCACCGACACCGTCACCAGCACGAGCAACTGGCCGTTCGCCAGCGCGCTGTCGATCGTCCTCGTCGTGATCGCGCTGTTCGTCATCGTGGGCTACCAGCGCGCGCTCAAGCGCGTCTCCGACGTGGGGGGTGTCTGAGATGGCGACCGGCGGATCCGATTCGACCCCGGACATCCGGCTCGACCGTCTGCTGGAGCGGGCCGCGAACGTCGGCTACGACCTGTTGATCTACGGGACGATCCTGTTCCTGCTCGCGCCGCTGGTCGTGGTCGTCATCATATCCTTCCAGTCCAACGCCTACGCCGGCTGGCCGCCCCAGGGCATCACCCTGAAGTGGTACACCACGCTCCCGGAGAACCTCAACAACCTCGGGGTGCTCTCGGCGCTCTCCTCGAGCATCCAGCTGGCGGTCGCCACGGCCGTCATCTCGACGACGCTCGGCGGCCTCGCCGCCTTCGCCATCGTCCGGTACGACTTCAAGCACCAGATGACCCTCGAGACGGTGCTCATCTCCCCGCTCATCTACCCCTGGATCGTCATCGGGCTCTCGCTGCTGCTGCTCGTCGGCCGGATCAACGATCTCCTCGGGCTGGACATCCGGCTCTCGTTCTCGACGCTGCTCATCGGCCACGTCATCTTCACGCTGCCGTACCCGATACGGACCATCGGCGCCAGCCTCCAGAACTACAACCTCTCGCTGGAGGAGGCCGCACAGAACCTCGGCGCCACCGAACTGGAGTCCTACCTCCGGATCACCCTCCCGCTCGTCCAGCCGGGGGTCCTCTCCGGACTGGTGTTCACGTTCGTCCTATCCTTCAACCAGTACATCATCTCGCTGTTCCTCTCCGGCCCGGAGATCAAGACGATGCCGCTGGTGCTGTTCAGCCTGTTCTACAACACCTCGCCCGCACAGCTCGCGGCCATCGCCACCCTCCTGATGGGTGGCATCCTCACCATCGTCCTCGTCATGGAGTACGTCGCCGGCATCAGCGAGTTCATGTAGGCACGGCGGTCGCTCGTCTCCTCCCCCATCGCTTCGCCTCGTTTCCATCGCCACGCCGGTCCACCGGAGGAGGCCGTGGTCCTCGAGGCCGTCGAGCCGGCGGTAGACGGCGGCTGCGACGAGTGTATGAACGAGGACGTCGAGGTCGTGGGGACCGACTGATACGGTCGTACATAATTCGTTCCCGTCTCGCGGATCCGAGTCCGTCGTATCGGTCTCGAAATACCGATCATCCCGACGGTCGCCGAGAACAGTCACGCACGACCGCATGAACCCGCCCGGCACAGGACCGGGCCGGCGAGCGGTTCACAAGACAGCACGACGACCCCGGCAAGCGGGAGAACGGCGCCGGGAGACGATGCGGGAGTGCGTACGGGAGAGCAGTAGAGACGGCCGGGGGCGGTCCCGGGACGGCACCCCTCGTCTCAGGCGTTGGCGACCCGGGTGTCCCCACGGTCCCAGGTCAGCAGGACCTCGTCGCCCTCGCTGAACCGGTGTGTCGAGTGTTTGTTCTCGGTCTCGGCGATGACCTCCTGGCCGTCGACGTCGAGGTAGTACCTGAGCTTCGACCCGATGAACAGCACCCGATCGACCGTGCCGTCGATGGCGTTGTCCCGCGAGGGCGTGCTCCCGGGCGCCATGAGGTCGATCTTCTCCGGGCGGACGAAGACGACCTGGTTCGTGGGGTCGCCGCCGCGGTCGGTGACCCCGATCTCCGAGCCGTTCATGCGGAGGGTCAGGCCGTCGTCCCCTCGGGAGAGCTCCCCGTCGAGGAAGTTCGTGTCGCCGATGAAGTCCGCGACGAACTCGGTGGCGGGTTCCTCGTAGATCTCCGTCGGGGTGGCGATCTGCTCGATGCGGCCCTCGTTCATCACCGCGACCCGGTCGGCCATCGTCAGCGCCTCCTCCTGGTTGTGGGTGACGTAGAGGGTGGTGATGCCGAGCTGGCTCTGGAGCTCGACGAGTTCGACCTCGAGCTGGTCCCGGAGCTTCTTGTCCAGCGCCCCCAGGGGTTCGTCCATCAGCAGCACGGTCGGCTCGATGGCGATGGCACGTGCGGTGGCGACGCGCTGCTGCTGGCCGCCGGAGAGCTCCGGCGGGTTCCGGTCGCGGAACCCACCCAGGTCCACCATCTCGAGGACCTCCTCGATGCGCTCGTCGATCTCGTCGCCCGAGAAGCCCTTGCGCTTGAGCCCGAACGCGATGTTCTCCCCGACGGTCATGTGGGGGAACAGCGCGTAATCCTGGAACACCATCCCGGTGTCGCGCTTGTGTGTCGGGACGGTCGTGACGTCCCTCCCGGCGAGGGTGATCCGCCCCTCGGTGGGTGTCTCGAACCCGGCCAGCATCCGGAGCGTGGTCGTCTTGCCCGACCCCGAGGGGCCGAGCAGGGCCAGCAGTTCGCCCTCCTTGACCTCGAAGGAGACGTCGTCGACCGCGAGGATGTCCCCGAACCGTTTGGTCACGTTGCGGTACTCGATCGCCGCCTCAGCCGGGTCGCCGTCGGTCATGGTTGTGTGGTCTCTCTATGGCTGGGTATTGAATCCGCCGGGCGAGGAGACGTGCCCCCTCAGCCGGAGAACACTTCGTCCCAGCGCTGGCTCCAGTCCGAGCGGTTCTCCCAGATGTACTGGAAGTCGGGGACCGCGAGCTGGTCGAACGTGTCCGGCGTCGCGGCGCCGAACGCCTCGGCCTGCTCGTCGACCGTGGCGTTCTCGTTGGTGACGCCGGCGCCCATCGCGGCGGACATGGCCTCCTGGAACTCCACCGAGAGACACTCGTTGGCGTAGGCCATCGCCGCGTCCATCTTGTCCGTGTTCTTCGGGACGGCCACGCTCTCGGCGAACGCGATGCCGACGGGGTCCGGCCGGAAGACGACCTCGACCGGGGCGTCGTTCTGGAACATGTCGAACACCATGTAGTCCCAGAAGACGTTGAGCGTGTCCACGTTGCCGCTGGCGAGCTGCTGCTTGGCGCTCGCGACGCCCTGGTAGGTGTTCGAGACGTTCGGCTTCATGTTCTCCTCGAGGTACTCGAAGCCGGCCTCGACGTCCAGCCCCGAGGAGCTGAAGTCCTCGCCCGTGGCGATGGCCGAGGCCATCAGCAGGAGGTACGGGCCGCCGGACCAGGAGAACGGGACCAGCGACGTCCCGCTCGACTCCGTCATCACCTGCTCGTAGGAGGTGGGCACCTCGTCCCACATGTTCGTGTTGACGACCGGCGCCACCTCGCCGATCTCCCAGGAGACCCCCGTCGAGTCGTAGTGGACGAACTTGTCGTAGATGTCGGACAGGTTCGTGACGATGTCCGTGTGGTCGCTCATCGGCTCCAGCCACCCCTCACGGTTGGCCTTCTCGATACCGATGACGTCCGGAATGATGACGTCCGGCGGGTTGTCCGGGTTGGCCTGGATCTTCGTCAGCTGCTGGGTCGTGACGGCCGTCTCTGTGTTGATGTTCAGGTTGTACTTCTCCTCGACGCGCGGGATGAGCTCCTGCTTGTGGACGGTGTCGATGGCGCCCACGTTGAGCATCACGTTCAGCGTCTCGCCGCCGAAGTCGAGCCCCGACTCGGTCTCGGTCGCGGTGTCGGTGCTTCCACCGTCGCCGCCGTCGCCGCCGTCGCCACCGTCGCTGCCGCCGCCGTCCCCGCCGTCGCTGCCGCCGCCGTCCCCGCCGTCGCCACCACCGAGACAGCCCGCGAACCCCGCGAGCCCGGCAGTTCCCGTCAGCCCCGCGGCCTTCAGGAACGTCCGTCTCGTGCCGCTCCGGTCC
>JBEPXB010000128.1:0-7040 GCA_041642135.1 Halobacteriales archaeon
GCGCTGTTCGTCGCCGCCGGCGACTACCACCACCACGTCGGGCTGAACACCTGGAACGGACGGTCGGGGCCGCGGGAGGGCCGCGGGCTGGACTGGTTCGAACTCGTCCTTCCCGACGGGAACGCGCTGGAGGCGGCCCGGGAGCGGTTCGCGGACGCGGGTGTCGAGGTCGCGGGCGTCGAGGAAGGTGCGTCCGACGGGGGCTTCGAAGTGCGTGACCCCGACGGCATCTCGGTCCGCCTCCGGGCCGGGGACGCGTAGCCCGCCGACGGACGCCGCGTGCCAACAGGTATTGGTGGCCGGCGCGTAACGTCCCCATGAGCGAGGAACCGGTCACCGCCGACCTGCCCGACAGTCCCGTCCACACCACCGGCACCGACCACGTCACCGTCTGGGGGAGTAACGCCGAGGACACCGTCGCGTTCTACCGCGACCTGCTCGGGATGCCCCTCGTACTGCGGCAGCCGAACCTCGACGACCCCTCACAGACCCACCTGTTCTTCGACACCGGCGACGGGCGGATCCTGACGTTCTTCGTCGGCGACCGCGACTCCGCGCGCGGCCAGCGGACGCAGGTCGGCGGCGTCCACCACCTCTGTTTCAGCGTCGATCCGGATCGCTACGAGGAGGTGATGGCGGCGCTGGAGGACGACGGGCGGAAGTACAACGTCTTCGACCGCGGCATCTTCCACTCGATCTACACGAAGGACAACAACGGCCTGGTGATCGAGCTCTCGGCCGACAAGTACGACATCCCGGACGACCGCCGCGGGGAGGTGCTGGCGACGGCACAGCGTCTCCGGGAGGCGGACGGCGCCGACTACGCGAAGGACGAGCACCTGGCGGGCGCGCTCGAGGAACTCGGGCTGGACGCGACGCCGTACGACCTGCCCGACGCCGACGCCGGCACGGGTGGCGTGGACTGATCAGCCCGGTCCGCCGACGAGCCCCAGCGCCTGGAGCGCCTGGACGACCGAGAGAGCGACGGGGACGACCGATCCCGCCAGGAGCTGGCCGATGGAGGCGAGCCGGTAGGGCCACGTCGAGCGTGCCCGCGTGTTCCGCCGGCGCTTCTCCAGGATCTCCAGTCCTGCCGACGGGTCACCCGCGAGGCCGTCCTCGTCCCACGCTTCGAACAGCGCGTCGTACTCGGCCTCGATGGCCCGTACTCGCTCGAACTTCTCCCGTTCGAGCGCCTTCTGGAGGAGCACGACCGGGACGACGAACACCAGGAGCCCGACGACCACGAGGAACAGCCCGACGAGGCCGTAGAACAGCCCGATGTCCACGGTGAGCGATCCTGTCAGCCCCTCCTCGAACCCCGGCGGGATGAACAGCCACACGTAGACGAGGAGGAACGCCAGCGCCGCGAACCAGTTCAACCCGACGACGACGCCGAAGTCCGCGACCTCCGACAGCGTCGGCCGGGCGCGGGCGACGTCCACGAGGTCGAGTTCCGTGACCCGGGCGACGGTCACGGCGTGGCGGTAGAGGCAGTAGAGCGCCGCGACGGCGAAGAAGTGGAGGAACCCGACGTGGAGGTAGCCGGCCGGGAGCGCGTCCGGGAACACCCCGTAGACGCCGACCTGGACGACGGCGAACAGCAGGAACGGGACGTGGTCGCGCCCGTAGAGCGCGGCGAGGTTCCGCCGGACGGCCGCGTCGTACCGTTCGTCCGAGACCTCGAACGCCGGGCGTACCTCCGCCCAGAGTTCGGGGTACCGGGCGCCCCACTGGCCGAGCAGGACGAGCGTGAACACCAGCCCGAGTGCGCTCAGTGGGACCCCGGGGTCGGCGAGGAACGAGTCGTACTGCCGCCAGTACTCCAGGTCGAACCAGACCACCTCCAGGAGGTATTCGATGCCGAGTATCGCGGCGCTCAGAAGCACCGCCCGCAGGACGATGCGCGGCTGACTCGGCTCCGGGAAGGCACGGGGGAGCCACCCGCTGTACGCACGCCGCTCCGCGTGACGGGTTTCGCCGAGCGTTGCCGGGGCCTCCGTCGACATGTGGTTCCACCGGTCCGTATCGCTTGCTAACACACACCAATACACTGCAAGGATATAACGGTACGCCCACAGGTCCGCCGGGACGGACGCCGTACACGGGGGATCGTCGACCGCGGTCCTGTGTCCCGCCCGGTCCCGAGACGGTGTGCTCGTCGGAGGACGGTTTCGAGGTAGCGTGCCCGTCAGGAGATGTAGATAGCCGGCCGGTTCGGCCGGGCGCGGGCCGCGAGGTCGTCGCCGTCCTCCGCACGGCGAACGGTCACGCTCGCGCCGAACTCGTCCTCGAGGAGCCACGCGGCGGTCTCGAGCAGGTCGCGCTCGCGCTCGCCGTCGACGACCGGCTCGAGTCCCGGCCGACGGTCGTCGAGGTCGGCCACGAACGACGCGGCGGCCTCCGAGCGGGGCACACCGTCGCTCCCGAGGACGCTATCCACGAGCGAGTCGCCGGGGTCGACCTCTCGGGCCCGCTCGTAGGCCGCGTACTTCCAGTCCTGCGCGACGACGAGTTCGATCGACTCCGGCGCGTCGATGTCGACGACGCCGAGTATCTCGCGGACGTCCTCGCGGGTCGAGCGGACGAGCTGTCGTTCCAGCCGGTGGTCCTCGGCCGGCCGCAGGGGACTCGGCCAGTCGGTCGCGGCGACCAGCCCCGGTTCGTCGAGCAGGTGCCAGCACTCCTCGGCGAGATAGGGCGCGAGCGGGCCGACCAGCGCCGTCAGCGTCCGGAGCGCTCGCGCGTACGTGTAGCGATGGGGAGTGTCGTACTCGCGGTAGCGCCGGAGGAGCCGGACGTACGCCTGCAGTTCGGCGATAGCGCGGTGGAGTCTGAACCGCTCGAACTCCTCGGTGACGGCCGCGATGGTCCGGTCGGTCTCCCGCTCGAGGTAGCGGTCGTGGGCGGCGCTCTCCTCGCGGTCGTCGTCGCGCTCGGCGAACCGCTCGACCATCCCGTAGACGGTCTGCTGGAACTCGTAGGCACCGTCGACGCTGGTCGCGGTCCACTCGAAGTCCCGATTGGGGTGGGCCGCCGAGAGGACGAACAGCCGGGTCGTCTCCGGGCCGTACTCGTGGGGCGTGACGGTGTTCCCCTTCGACTTCGACATCTTCTCGTCGCCGTGGAGCACCGTCCCCTGGTTGATCAGCCGGTCGACCGGCTCGCCGTAATCGAGGAGCCCGAGGTCGCGGAGCGCCCGGGCGAAAAAGCGGATGTAGAGCAGGTGGAGGACGGCGTGCTCCTCGCCGCCGACGTAGACGTCGACGGGGAGCCACTCTTCCGCGAGGTCGGTGTCGAACGGTGCCGTCTCGAGGTCCGGCGAGAGGTACCGCAGGAAGTACCACGAGGAGTCGACGAACGTGTCCATCGTGTCCGTCTCACGCCGGGCCGGCTCCCCGCAGTCCGGACAGACCGTCTCGACGAACTCCTCGTTCGCGGCGAGCGGGTTCCCCGTCGTCTGGACGTACTCCGGGAGTTCGACGGGGAGGTCCTCCTCGGGGACGAGCACCGGCCCGCAGTCCTCGCAGTGGACGACGGGAATGGGGGTCCCCCAGTAGCGCTGTCTGGAGACGAGCCAGTCCCGGAGCCGGTAGGTCGTCGCCGGCTCGACCCCGTCGGCTTCCAGCAGGCGCTCGCGGGCCGCCGCGCTCGCCAGGCCATCGTACCCGCTGTCCTCAGCACCGTCCCCCGTGAGCATCCCGTCGCCGGTGAACGGCTCGTCGGGCAGGTCGGTCCCGTTCCCGTCGACGGGTTCGATCCCCCTTCGGACCTCGAGGTCGTGCTCGCGGGCGAACGCGTGGTCGCGCTCGTCGTGGGCCGGGACGCCCATCAGCGCGCCCGTCCCCACGTCGTCGAGGACGTACTCCGCGACGTACACCGGGAGCTCCTCGCCGGTCAGCGGGTGGGCGGCCGTTGCCTCGGTGCGGACGCCGCTCTGCCCGCCAGCGCTCTCGCCGCGGCTCACCCGGTCGACGTACCTGGCGACGGCGTCGTCCGTCCTGGCGAGGTCGGCCACGAGTTCGTGGCCCGGCGAGAGCGCGACGAACGTCGCGCCGAAGGCCGTATCCAGCCGGGCGGTGAACGCCTCGACCGACCCGTACCCCGGGACGTCGAACGTGACGTGTGCGCCCTCGCGCCTGCCGATCCAGTTGCGCTGTATCTCGCGGACGCTCTCGGGCCACCCCGAAAGGTCGTCGAGGGCCTCGTACAGTTCGTCGGCGTAGTCGGTGATGGCGAGGAACCACTGGTCGAGTTCGCGCCGCTCGACCGGCGTCCCACACCGCCAGCAGACCCCCTCGGTTCCGGGCGCGGCCTGTCGGGGCGCGGTGTGACGCGGCGCCGTGGCGTCCCCGCCGTCGGTCCGTTCCTCGACCTGCGCGTCGGCGAGCGTGGTCTCGCAGTCCGGACACCAGTTCACCGGCGCGGCGTCGTATTCGACGAGGCCCGCCTCGTGGAACTCCCTGAACAGCCACTGGTTCCACCGGTAGTACTCGGGGTCGCAGGTGGTCACCTCGCGCGACCAGTCGTAGCCGAAGCCCATCTCGTCGAGTTCGTCGCGCATCCGCTCGATGCAGGCCCGGGTCCACGTCTCGGGGTCGGTCTCCCGCTCGTAGGCGGCGTTCTCCGCCGGGAGCCCGAACGCGTCCCACCCCATCGGGTGGAGAACGTCGTCGCCACACATCCGGCGGTAGCGGGCGTAGGCGTCCGTGATCGCGTAGTTCCGGACGTGCCCCATGTGGAGCGACCCGGAGGTGTAGGGGAACATCCCGAGGACGTACGTGGGGTCCTCGGCGTCGTCGGGGAGCTCGTAGACCCCCTCGCGCTCCCAGACGTCGCGCCAGTACTCCTGGACCTGCGCGTGGTTGTATCGCGACGGCATCTCGGTCTCTCCTCTCCTCCGAGGCCCACCGACATGAGCGTTGGCCCCCGGATGGGTGTGTTCGACTGCCGACTCCGTGTGACGTCGGGTGGGACTGAAAGGGGCCGGGCGCTTTCGGGACGTTTCCAGTCCCCTCGTCGCTGACAGCGAGGAGAACACTTCGAAAGCCACCGGCCCCTTTCATACGGTCGTGCGTACCGATGTACCGGCGATCACCCGGACGGGGTCGGTTAGCGCCGGTAAAAGACGACGCACGACCGTATCAGTCCCACCTGATGCCCCGCACCGGGGCCACTCGAAAACACGTAACTCACTCCACTACGCCCGCCCGACCACCAGCAAGGCCGCTACCCCACCCACCACGAGCGCGAACCAGTAAGAGGCGACGCGATAGACGAGGGCGAGCGCGAACGCCGTCGCGGCGCCGACGGGGGTGAGCCCGGCGACCAGCGCGACGAGCGCCACCTCGACACCGCCGAGCCCGCCGGGCGAGGGGACGAGACCGGCGAGCGTCGAGGCGGGGACGATGAACAGCACGAGCAGGGGGTCGACGGGGGCGCCGAGCGCCCGGCCGGCGAAGAACAGCGGGAGCGCGAAGAACGCCCAGCCGGCGTAGGCGAACAGGACCGCCTCGACGAGCGCCCGCGGATTCGTCGCGATGCGGCCGAACGCGGCGTAGAGGTCGTCGACGCGCCGACGAACGCCCTCGACGCTCATCCGGTCGGTGCGCCGTGCGAGCGGGGCCGCGAGCCGGACGACGCCCCGCTTGACCCCCTCGCGGAACCACCAGCCGCCGGCCGCGATGGCGGGGACGCCGAGGGCCATCCCGAGGAGGCCGAACGCGAGCGGGCGGACCGCCGTCGGGAGTTCCGCTCCGAGCAGGAGGAAGGAGAGCCCGGCGGCCGCGAACGTGAAGAAGGGGAGGAGATTCAACAGGTCCGCCGTGACGACCGACGCGAGCGACTCCTCGTAGGGGGCGTCCGTATCGCGCGCGAGCACGTACGCGATGAACGGTTCGCCGCCGGCCTGTCCGAGCGGCGTGACGTAGTTGGCGAACGTCGCCGCGAAGTACGTGACGACCAGCCGGCGGTAGGGCACGTCGATGCCGACCTGCCGGAGGACGACCTGCCAGGCCCGGCCCCAGAGCGCGAGACACAGGAGCGTAGACAGACAGCCGACGGCGACCCATCGCAACTCCGCACCGGCGAGCGCCCCCGCGACGCGCTCGGTCCCGAGTCCCGTGGCGACGAGGTAGAGCACGAGGACGGCGACGGCGAACCCCACGAGCGTCTTGACGACGGTCTCGCGGTCGGCGAAGTCGAACGTCTCCCACCCCACGGGCTCACTCCATGTAGCCGAGGTCCTGCAGGCGCTGGCGTGCGTCCTCGCTCATGTCCCCGAGGACGTCACCGTCACCGTCACTCCCCGCCCCGTCCCACTCCCCGCCGACGCGGACCTCGAAGTCGGCGAGCGCGGACGCGGTCTCGGCGACCGCCTCGTCGCCCTCGGGCGAGACCGGCGTCGTCTCCCCGGGGTCCGAATCGAGCCGGTAGGCCTCGTCCGCGATGCGCTCGTTCCTGATGAACTTCGCGTCCGGCCGACGGGCGGCCCGCATCCGGGAGTAGAACCGCGAGTCCTCCTCGAGGGTGATCCCCGCGGCGCTCGCCTTCGACTCCAGCTGCTTGAGCTCGACCACCGGCCGGTGGTACTCGACGAAGGCGAACTCGCCGGCGTCGAAGTCGCGGTGCTCGGCCGTCGACGCGCGAAGGGACCGTTTCGGGTCGAACGGCTCCCCGAGTCCGTCGGCACCGGCGACGTCGAGGACGGTGTGGTAGAGGTCGAGCAGTTCGACCTGCCGCTCCTCGCGGCCGGGGTCGAGTTCGGGGTCCTTCACCAGCAGCGGGACGTTGACGAGCGGGTCGTAGATACAGAACTCGTGGCCGTAGAGGCCGTGTTCGCCGTGGAGTTCGCCGTGGTCCGCACACACGATCACGGTGGTGTCCGCCCAGCGGCCGGTCTCGCGAAGGTGCTCGAACAGCCGCTCGAGCTCGGCGTCGATGTGCCGTATCTCCGCGTCGTAGAGCCCCCGGATGTCCGCCCACTCCGCCTCGTCGATGTCGCGGGCCCCGGAGTTGTACTCCTTTGAGTTCTGGCACAC
>JBEPXB010000129.1:0-7040 GCA_041642135.1 Halobacteriales archaeon
TGAGGTCCGGCTCGACGATGAGCGCGCGCGCGATGGACACCCGCTGTTTCTCCCCGCCGCTGAGCTGACGGGGGAACCGGTCGATGTACTTGTCGACCGGGTTGAGCTCCACCATCTCGATGGTCTCTCTGATCCGCCGCTCGTGGTCGTCCATGTCGTGGATCTTCAGCGGCTCCGAGAGCGTCTCGCGAACCGTCATCTTCGGGTCGAGCGAGTTGAACGGGTCCTGGAAGATGATCTGGACGTCGCTCCGGAACTGTTTCCTCTCCCTGCGGGACATCTTCGTGATGTCGTGCCCCTTGATCAGGATCTCCCCCTCGGTGGGTTCGTAGAGCCCCATGAGTGTCATCAGGAGAGTGGTCTTCCCGCAGCCGCTCTCCCCGATGACACCGGACGACTCGTTCTCGTAGAGCGTAAACGAGACGTCGTCGACCGCCTGTATCTTCGACCGGCGCCGCCGCAGCAGCGTGTCGAGGACGTTCGTGCTCTGGTTGAAGTACTTCTTCAGGTTGTTGACCTCGAGGACCGGTGTGTCGTCGCGGCCGCTCATATCGAATCACTCTCCACTGGCTGTTTCCCCTTCTCCTCGCGATACAGCTCCAGCACCTCGTCGCTGCGGATGCAAGCCGCGACGTGGTCCTCGTGGTCGCCGACGTCCCTGGTCGGCGGGGCCTCGACCCGGCAGTCCTCGACCGCCCAGGGACACCGGTCGGCGAACGTACAGTAGTCGACCGTCCCGATGTTCTGTGGCGGGGAGCCGTCGATGATCTCGAGCGTCCGGTCCGGGTACCGCACGTCCGGGAACGCCTCCTGGAGCAGGATGGCGTAGGGGTGGCGGGGGTTGTCGAACACCTCCGTCACCGGCCCGCGCTCCGCCACCTGCCCGGCGTGCATGATCGCCATCTGGTCGCAGGACTCGAACACCACGCTGATGTCGTGGGTGACCAGGATCATGCTGGTGTCCCGGTCCTCCTTGATCTCGTCGAGGTACTTGAACACCTGGTCCTGCATGATGACGTCGAGCGCGGTCGTCGGCTCGTCGGCGACGATGATCGCCGGGTTCAGGAACAGCGCGAGCGCGATGAGCGCGCGCTGCTGCATCCCCCCCGAGAACTGGTGAGGGTAGTCCGAGATGCGGCTCTCCTGGAGCCCCACGATGTCGAACAGTTCCCGCAGGCGCTCTATTATCTCCTCGCGGTCCCAGTCGGTGTGGAGCCGACCGATCTCGACGGCCTGCTCGTCGATCCGCTGGAGCGGGTCGAGGCTGCTCATCGACCCCTGGGGGATCCAGGAGATCTCCTTCCACCGGAGCGTCTCGTTGAGCTGGTCGTCGGAGTAGTCCTGTACCTCCTCGCCGCGGTAGCGGATGGTTCCGGAGTCGATGTAGCCGTTGTCGTCCAGCCCGCCGAGTATCGACTTGATGAGCGTGGTCTTGCCACAGCCGGACTCGCCGACGAGCCCGAAGTACTCCCCTTCCCGTACCGTGAACGTGGCGTTCGAGACCGCGGTGACCGCCTCGCCCCCGGTACGGTACTTCACTGTCAGGTCCTCTATCTCGAGTAGTGGGTCTGTCATGTGTGTCACCCCGCCTGGACGAACGCTTCGTCGTCGCCCTCGCCGGCGATGTTCTCGTAGCCACGGCCGAACATGAACGTCGACAGCACGGTGAGCGCGATGAGCAGCCCCGGCGGGACCGACCACCACCAGGCCGTCGACATCAGTCCGGAGTTGTACGCGTTCCGGACCATCACGCCCCACGAGGGGATGAACGGGTTCGAGACCCCGATGAACGCGAGGCTCGCCTGCAGGATGATGGTGTAGCCGACCCCGAGCGCGAAGAACAGCACCGCCATCGACGCGACGTTCGGGAGGATGTGCTTGAAGATGATCCGCAGGTCGCTCGCCCCGGTCGACCGGGCGGCCATCACGAACGGCCGCTCCTTGATCTGGAGCACCTGCGAGCGCAACACCCGGGCGTTACCGCGCCACAGCAGCAGCCCGATGACGACGATGGATTCGATGAACCCGACGCCGAACAGCGCGATGAGGACGATCGCGAACGGGATGAGCGGCACCCCGTAGACGACGTCGGTGAACCGCATCAGTACGGTGTCCACCCACCCCCCGAAGTAGCCGGCTGTCACCCCGATGGTCATCCCGATGCCGATGATCATCGACCCGCCGAGTAGCCCCGTGATGACGGTCGGTCGCGCCCCATAGAGTATCCGCGAGAGGACGTCCTGCCCGGTGTCGGTCGTCCCGAGCGGGTGTTCGGCCGACGGGGCCAGCGACCGTTTCAGTTCGTCGTCCTCGGTGTACAGCGACTCGCTGTACTGGTAGGGTGCGACGGAGGGTCCGATGAGCCCGAGGATCAACACCCCGATGAGGAACGCGAAGTACAGGGCCGTCGTCCGGTCCTCTATCATCAGGCTCAATGCGCCCACCACGTTCCGAACGACGTAGTGGTCCGTCAGGTTGTCCAAGGGGAGCCGGCTGGAACCTACTGACATCACCCTACGAAACGAGGATGACGGATTAAGTGTTTTGCCGTGGCAACCCAAATCACGGGGGCGGAGGGCAAAGGTTAAACAGAGGCCATTGCTACCGATCCGCATGAGTTCACAGCGAGAGCGAGTCACACGCGACGTCTCGACCGACGACCTGGCCGCGTTCGTCGCCGACCTCGAGTACGGCGACCTCCCGACCGACGCGGTGCGGCTCGCCGAGCGCTGCTTCGTCGACACCGTCGGCGTCACCTACGCGGGGATGGTCGAGGGAGCCGGCGAGACCGCGGCCCGCGCGATGGGACCCGTATCCGGCGACGGGCCGGTCACCCTGCTCGGCGGGGACGGCACCGCCTCGGTGACCGGCGGCGCCTTTATAAATGGCACCGCCGGCCACGGCCTCGACTTCGACGACGTCTCCGACGGCGTCAACGGCCACCCCAGTGTTACTCTCGTGGCGCCGCTGCTCGCGGTCGGCGAGGCCGAGGGGGCCACCGGCGAGGACCTGATCGCCGCGTTCGTCGCCGGGTTCGAGGCCGAGTGCTACCTCGCACAGACGATCCGCCCGGGCCACTACGAGGCCGGATACCACCCCACATCGACGATGGGAACGTTCGGCTCGGCCGCCGCCGTCGCGAACCTCCTGGGTCTGGACGCCGACGCGACAGAGCGGGCGCTCAACAGCGCGGCGTCGATGGCCGCCGGGCTCAAGAACAACTTCGGCTCGATGACCAAGCCGATGCACGTCGGGCACGCCGTTCGCGCCGGCACCACCGCCGCGACGCTCGCCGCCGAGGGGTTCACCTCCGGGCGGGACGCCATCGACGGCGACCAGGGCTTCCTCGACCTCTACAGCGGCCCCGAACCGCCACACCCCGAGGACGCCCACGACCTCGGCGAGACCTGGGCGATCACGGAGTTCGGCGTCGGCGTCAAGAAGTACCCCTGCTGTTACTTCACCCACACGGGCATCACCGCGGCGACCCGACTGGTCGAGGAGCACGACATCGCACCGGAGGACGTCGAATCGGTCCACGTGGTCGCCTCGCGGGGCGCCGGCGACGCGCTCAAGCACGAGGACCCCGAGAGCGGCCTGGAGGGGAAGTTCTCGATGCACTACACCATCGCATCGGCTATCGCCCGCGACCGGGTCGGCCTCGCCGCCTTCGAGGACGGGAACGTCGACGACCCAACCGTCCAGCGGGTCCGCGAGCGGGTCACCTTCGAGACCAACCCCGACGTGAGCTACGGCTCGTACCACACCACCGTGAGCATCGAGACCGCCGAGGGCGAGCACTCGATGACGCTCGACTCCCCGCCGGGCACCCACCAGGACCCCCTCTCTGACGAGGAACTCCGGGAGAAGTTCCTCATGTGTGTCACTCAGGCCGAGAGCCGCGAGCGCGCCGAGGAACTGTACGGGGCGTTCGACTCGCTCCGTGAGCTGGAGGAGGTTCGGGGGCTGCTGTAGCCCACCGGAGCCGCAGTTTTCGCAACCGGGCGTCTCTGTCGACCCGCCACGCCACCCATCACCGGGTGAGCGATGGCGGACTCCGGGTCCGAATCGGGCAGGAATGAAAGGGGCCGGGGGCTTTCGGGCTGTTCTCCCTCCCATCTCCCGGCCGAACGGGAACCCGACTCCACCCCGGCCCCGAGGGTATAAGCCACCGGCCGCCTCCCGATGAGGTATGTCACGGACCGATACAGGTGGGACCATCCGGTCACTCGACGACCTCGACAGAGTGATCGACACGGACGCCCACGTCACCGAATCCCTCGGGGACGTCCTCCCCTACGTGGATGACCGCTACTCGGGGGTACGGGAGATCATCGAGCGGGCCGACCACCCGCTGTACGACGTCTACACCATCAACCACCCGACGCCGCCGTCCATCCACAGCGAGTTCGGCGACATATACGACCAGGACGACGCGCCGACCCGCCGCCGGGACGCCAAGCTCGGGGAGATGGCCGAGTTCGGGATCGACAGGGGGATACTGGACCCGACGCTCAACCTCGCGCTCAACACCGTCGACGAGCCGACGTACGCCGTCGCGCTCGCGAACGCGTACAACGCCTGGCTGCTCGACTCGTTCCTCGACGATGCCGACCGACTCGTGGGGAACATCCTCGTCGCCCCGCAGCGACCCGACCGCGCGGCCGAGGAGATCGACCGCCTCGCCGGCGAGGAGTCGTTCGTCGGGGTGCAGATCCCCTCGACCGGACTCGTACCACCCGCGGGCCACCGCCAGTACGACCCGATCTACGAGGCCGCCTCCGAGCACGGTCTCCCGGTGGCGTTCCACGGCGCCGCGAGCGCGACGTTCCACAACTTCGCGTCGATGCGCCGCTGGAACGAGACCTACGCGGAGGACCACGCGCTCGTCCACCCCTTCACGCAGATGTGGAACCTCACGACGATGCTCTACCGGGGGACGTTCGAGCGGTTCCCCGGTCTGGACGTCGTGTTCCAGGAGAGCGGCATCGCGTGGGTGCCGTACCTGAAGTGGCGCCTCGACGACCACTACATGGAGCTGTCCGACGACCTCCCCCTTCTCACCCGGCTCCCCAGCGAGTACGTCGACGAGTCGGTCTACTTCACGACCCAGCCGCTGGGACTGACCGCCGCGAACCCGAAACACCTCTCCCAGGCGATCGAGATGACCGGGCCGGGGAACGTGATGTACGCCTCCGACCTGCCCCACGCGGACTTCGACCCGCCGAGCGAGCTGTTCGACCGCATCCGATCGGAGCTCGACCCCGCGACCGTCCGCGGGATGATGGGGGAGACCGCCGCGGAACTCTACGGGCTGTGACCGACCGTCATCGCGTCGCGAGCGTCGACGAACTCGCCGACGAGGGCTCGCGGGTCATCAGCGAGGTGGCCGGCCAGGAGGTCGCCGTCTTCAGAGTGGAGGGCGAACTCCACGCGCTGGCGAACTACTGCGTCCACCAGGGCGGGCCGCTCTGTGAGGGACCGCTCACCGGCCGACTCTCGCCGGGCGAGGACGGATCGCTCCGGTACGAGGAGGCCGAATCGGTCGTCAGGTGTCCCTGGCACGGCTGGCGGTTCGACGTCCGGACGGGCGAGAGCCTCCAGTCGGATCGATGGCGAGCCCCGACCTACGAGGTCGAAGTGGAGGACGGGGAGGTGTACGTCAGTCGGTAGCCGCCTCGCGGACCAGCGCCTCGAACGCCGCCCGGTCGAGCTCGTAGGCGGTGTGGCCGTCGGCCTCCCGGTGGCGGCCGACGCTCTCGACGCGCTCGCCGTCGACCCACAGCGCCCAGTCGGGGTGCGGACCCGGGTCCGTACTCCGGAGCTCGATCGGTACCCCGAGCTCCGCCTCCAGGTCGGCGACGGTGGGCGGGACGAGCTCGCCGTCGGCGAACCGCGGTGGTCGGTAGGGACGCATCCCGTGTTCGCGGAACCGTTCGACGGCGTCGCGCCACCACTCGGGGTACGTCGAGAGGTCGACGCCCTCGTAGGGGTCCTCCTCGTCGTATCCCGGCGGCCTGCTCGCGGGGACGGGCGGGTCCGGCTCCTCTCCGGTCACGCCCGACCGTACCTGTCGAAACGGCAAAAACCCGACGCCTGGGGACGGGGGTAGACTTATTCCTCCCCCCGGAGCTACGAGGGGTCATGGGTAGCACGATGGCGGAGAAGCTACTGGCGGGGCCGGCCGATCCCGAGGACACCTCCCCCGGTGACCACGTGGTCCGCGAGGTCGACGTACTGATGATGCACGACCTCGGGACTCGTGGGGTGATGGAGCGGCTCGAGGCGATGGGCGTCGAGGAGCTCTACGACCCCACCCGGATCGTCTGTCCGATGGACCACGTCGCGCCGTCACACACGGTCGACGACGCCAACGCGAAAGTCCGCGTCCGCGAGTTCGTCGACGAGATGGGCATCGAGAACTTCTACGACGTCGGGACGGGCATCGCCCACAACGTGCTCTACGAGAAGGGCCACTACAAGCCGGGGGACATCCTCATCGGAACCGACTCGCACACGCCGACCGGGGGCGCGTTCGGCGTGTGTGCGACCGGGATGGGCCACACGGACGTGGCCTACGCCGCGGCGACGGGTCACACCTGGTTCCGGGTCCCCGAGACGGTCCGGTTCGAGGTCTCGGGAGCGTTCGGCGAGCGGGTCTCGACGAAGGATCTTCTACTCCACATCGCCGGCGAGTACGGCACCGACGTCGGCCAGTACCGCGCGCTCGAGTACTTCGGCGAGGCCATCGAGGCGGTCCCCATCGAGGATCGGATCACGCTCACGAACATGGCGATCGAACTCGGCGGGAAGTTCGGATTCACCCCGGTCGACGACACGGTGACCGACTTCGTCGACGAGCGGGTCGACGAGGACTACCCGATCCCCGAGCCGGACGAGGACGCCGATTATTTGGACGTTCACGATATCGACGCCGACGAACTCAGGCCGAAGGTCGCGGTCCCGCACAAGGTAGGCAACGTCGTCGACGTCGACGAGGTCCTCGGAACCGATCTCGACCAGGTGTTCATCGGCTCCTG
>JBEPXB010000130.1:0-6995 GCA_041642135.1 Halobacteriales archaeon
GCCGGTCGGTCGAGTCGTACAACGACCGCCGGATGTCCGGGGAACCCAACGGGACGGCGGCGTTTCCCGTGACGGTGACGCTCCGGTACGCCGAGCGCGAGAACTCGGATCCGGTGGTGCGGGCCCGGTCCGGGAGCGACGGGGAGGGTCCCGACGGCGGCGATCAGGAGTCGGGCGACGCCGGAGGGACAGACGGCGGTGCGAGCGGTGATACGGACGCGGCGGGCACGAGTTCGGGCGGCGGCCCGGCCGCGCCGTTCGGCCTCGACCTGTTCGGCACCGGGACCGAGAGCGGGTCGCCGTCGGACATCGCGCCGCCGTTCCCCTTCCAGTCGCTCGTGCTCGCCTTCGCCTTCCTCCTCCCACTCAACTTCGTCGTCCAGGCGTACTCCTCGTCGGTGCTCCGCGAGCGGGTCGACCGCCGGGGGGAACTGCTGCTGGTCGCGCCGGTCTCGGCGGGCGAGATCGTCGCCGGAAAGACGCTGCCGTACTTCCTCGGCGCCGTGGGGCTCGCGGCGGTCGTCACCGCGCTCGTCGGCGGGGGGCCGCTGTCGGTGCTGGCGGTCGGCTCGCTCGCGCTGCTGTTCCTGGGCGCCGCGTTCCTCGGCGCGATGCTCGCCCGGTCATTTAAAGAGCTCACGTTCGTCGTCGTCACGGTCTCGGTCGGGCTGATGACGTTCGCGTTCGTCCCGGCCATCTTCACCGACGTCGACCCGCTCGCGCTCATTTCCCCGCTCACCCTCGTCGTCCGCGACCTCACCGGCACCGCGGTGTCGCCCTCGGGGGTGGCGTTCGCCACGCTCCCCTCGACGCTCGCGGCGGCGGTCCTGTTCGGGCTCGGCCTCGGTGTCTACCGCGAGGAGGACATGTTCACCCAGCGGCCGGTCCACCTGAAGGCCCTCGACGCGCTGGGCGGGCGGATCCGCTCGCCGCGGAGCCTCGTCGGCCTCACCGCCGTCCTCATCCCGTTCGTCTTCGTCGCCGAACTGCTCGCCGTCGCGGCCCTGTTCGCGCTCCCCGGCGGGCTCTCGGTCCCGCTGGTGCTCGGTGTCGTCGCCGTCGTCGAGGAGTTCGCGAAGTCGCTGCCCGTCCTCGCGGGGTTCGTGGCCGGGCGCTACCCGCGGACCCGCCGGACGGCCCTGCTCGCCGGCACCGCATCGGGACTCGGGTTCTTCCTCGGCGAGAAGCTCACGCTCGTCGTCCAGCTGGTCGGCCTCCCCGAACTCCAGGTGGGCAGCGCCGCGTTCCAGCTGGGCGCGGGCGGGCCGTTCGTCGCCGGCGCGCTCCTGCTCGCGCCTCTCGCGCTCCACGTCGCCACCGCGGCCATCTCGGCGCTCGGGGCCGTCCGGGGAACTCGGGCGTGGCTGACTGCGACGGGCGTCGCCGTCCTCGTCCACCTCGCGTACAACCTCGCGGTGGTGAGCACCCTTGTCTGAGCTGCGGGGGCGGCTCGTCGTCGGGCGCCGCGAGATCGGCTCGCTCTCCCGCGAGAAGACGATCGTCCTCGCGCTGGTGATCCAGCTGTTCGTCGCGGGGTTCTCCTCGTTCCTGGTCGTCGGGCTCACCTCGCTCTACAGCCCGGGGTCGGTCTCCGGCGGCGGCGTCGAGGTGGCGGTCGTGGGCGACGCGGGCGAGGACGTCGTCGCGGCGGCCGAGGCCGCCGCCGGCGTGGACGCCCGATTCTACCCCGACGCGGCCACCGCCGAGGCCGCGTTCGACGCCGGCCGAGTCGACGCCCTCGTCGAGGCCCGCCACCGAGAGGGGCGGATCGCCGTGACCGTGACCGCGCCGGAGGAGGGCCTGCAGAAGACGCTCGTCGTCGTGCGGGTGCGGTCGGTCCTCGAGACGCTCGAACGGACCGAACGGGAGGCGCGGGCGGGCTCGCTCGAGTCGGGCGTGGTCCCGCTCCCGCCGCCGGTCGACGCCAGCCCGTACCTCGGGTTCACCTACACCGTGCTCGTCCCGATGCTCCTGCTGCTCCCGGCGTTCATCGTCGGCTCGGTCGCCGTCGACGGCGTCACCGAGGAGGTAGAGCGCGGCACCCTCGAACTGCTCCGGGTGACGCCGCTGTCGCTCGCGGCCATCCTCGAGGGGAAGGCCCTCGCGCTGGCCGCGCTCGGGCCCGCACAGGCGCTGCTGTGGATCGGCCTCCTCTCGCTCAACGGCATCCCGGTGACGAACCTCGGCCTCCTCGCCGTCTTCGTGACCGCGCTGTCGGTGACGGCCGTCGCCCTCGGCGTCGGCACCACCCTCCTCGTCGCGGACAGACAGCGCGCGCAACTGCTCTACTCCTTCTGCGTCCTCGGGCTGCTCACGGCCGCGACGGCCCTCCCCGAGGGGCCGACATCGACGGCGGCCCTGCTCGCCATCGACAGCCCCGGTCGGTTCACCGTCCCCGCCGTCGCGGCCTACGCCCTCCTGGCCGCCGGACTCGCGCTCCTCGTCAGGTGGTACGTCGGCCGGATCGACCCCGAGTCGCTGTAGCCCGGGGACGAGCCGGCCCGTCCCCCGTCTCGACCTGTTCGGACGGACTACGCCCCGTCCTCGGCGGTCGGGATCAGGTGGACCGCGTCGGGCGAAACCGCCACGCCGAGACTCGACCCGGACTCGACCGCGAGCCGCTCGAACGCCGGCGGCGGGACCGTCGCCGTCAGGTCGAGGGACGCGCCGTCGACGCCGATCACGACCCGGTACTCGTCCCCCTCGTTCAGCCAGCGCCGGACCGTCCCACCGACGAGGTTCTCGTCGCCCGTCGCGGCGTCCGCGGACGGCGGTCGAACCCGGACGCGGGACGGGTGAACGCACGCGATGACGACCGATCCGTCCCTCGGGTCGGCGTCCGCCGCCGAACCCCCCATCCGCTCGGCGTTCGCCGTCAGCGTGACGTCGCCCACGCGGAGCTCCACGACCCCCTTCGACCGGCCGACGGCCTCTGCCTCGAAGACGTTCTCGTTTCCCGTGAATTCGGCCACGAACCGGCTCTTCGGTCGACCGAGGACCTCGGACGGGGGTCCGACCTGTTCGACGATGCCGTCCCCGAGCACCGCGATCCGGTCGCCGAGCGCCGTCGCGGTCCGCTGGTCGTGGGTCACAAGGACCACGGGTATCGCGAGCGACTCGAAGAGGTCGTGGAGTTCGTCCCGGAGGCGGCGTCGGATCGGCGCGTCGAGGCTCGACAGCGGTTCGTCGAGTAACAGCGCGTCCGGTTCGGTGGCGAGCGTCCGGGCGAGCGCGACACGCTGCCGTTCGCCCCCGGAGAGGGTCCGCGGACGACGGTCGAGCACGTCCTCGATCTCTAGCATCCCGGCCAGTTCCGCGACGCTCCCGGGGTCGACACTGGCGTACGCGATGTTCTCCCGGACGGTCATGTTCGGGAACAGGGCGCCGTCCTGGAACACCAGACCCGTGTTCCGGTCCTCGGGAGGGAGGCCATCGAGCGAGCGGCCGTCGAGCCTGATCGTCCCGCGGTCCGGACGAAGGATCCCCGCGATCGTCCAGAGGAGCGTCGTCTTCCCGCATCCCGACGGCCCGAGTACCGAGAGGACCTCCCGGCCGACCGCGAGGCCGACGGGGCCGAGTTCGAACCCGCCGTGGGTCTTCCGGAGGCCGTCGAGTTCGAGCGTCATGCCCACGGGTTCGATGCGGCCGTGTGGAGGACTCCGAGCGCCACGACGGCGATCACGACCAGGAGTATCGCCACCGGATACGCGCTCTCGAGGCCGAGCGAGACGAACGAAACCCAGATCTGGACCGGCATGGTCCGGGGGTAGTACGCCAGCATCATGGTCGCGCCGAACTCGCCCATGGCCCGCGCGAACGCGAGCGTCACGCCGGCGAGGACGCCGGGGGCAGCGAGTGGCAGCGTGACGCGACGGGCCGTCGTCCACCGGCCCTTCCCGAGCGACCGCGAGGCGTGCTCCAGCGTCGGGTCGACCGCCTCGAAGGCCGCCTTCGCCGTCACGACGACGAACGGCGACGCGACGAACGTCTGGGCGAGCACGACGCCGGCCAGCGAGCGGGTGAGCGGGATTCCCGCGGCCGTGGCGGCGCCGCCGACCGCGGTGTTCGGGCCGAACACCGTCAGGAGCACGACGCCGCCGACCGTCGGCGGGAGCACCAGCGGGAGCACGACGACGGCGAGGACGACGTTCTTCACGGTCGTGTCGGTGCGTGCGAGCCAGTACGCGAGCGGGAGTCCGAACAGCGTGGACAGGACCGTGGTGATCGACGCGGACAGCAGCGAGGTGGTCGCCGCGTCCACGACGGTCGGGTCGCCCAGCCGCGCGAGAACCTCCCCGGGCGGCGCCGAGAGGAACAGCGACGCCATCGGCGCGAGGTAGTAGACGAGCAGGACGCCGCCGAGGAGCAGTGCGACGGTGAGCCAGTCGGGACGCGGCGCGAGCGCGCGCGTCCGGGTCGAGTGGGCGGTCATATCGTCAGATCAGGACCGTCACGTCCGAGACGGTCACGCCGGGCGGTCGGACGGGAGAGTGGTTCACCGACGCGCTCGTCCCGGATCGGGCCGTCGCCTCCCTCACTCGGTCGGGGGGGTCCCCCTCGTACGTCGGGAACTCGTCCCGGACGACGAACCCGGACTCGGCCAGGTAGTCCCCCGTCGTGTGTACGTCGAACACCGACACCGCGGCGTCGCTCATCCTCCGGATGGTCGACCCGTAGGCGATGGGTCCGCCCCGGATCTCCCGTCCCCCCGGGAGCGTGTACGAGACCGTCGAGTACCAGTCGTCCGCGTAGTCGGGGTTACTGAGGTCGATCCGGTCGGGGAGCTCGACGTACTCGTAGCCCCGCTCGACGGCCATGTTCCGGTAGGCGAACGCGGCGTCGATCGAACCGGTCTCGAATCGACTGATAAGCGCCGTCTCCGGGTAGACCTGCTCCCGACGGGGTATCCGCTCGAGGAGGTTCGGGGCCCCCTCGTAGTACCGCGAGGCGAGTTCGAGGGCGAACAGGGTGCGGTAGCCGAGGGGGTCCTGGTCGGGATCGGTCCGACCGAGTCCGACGCCCCCGTCGACCAGCGGTTCGTACCATCGGTCATCGCCCGTCTCCTCGATTCGTTTTCCGCCCTCCGTATCCGGGTTGTACGCGAGGACGACGGCGTTACTCGCGAAGACCGAGTACCACGGTGGCGAGAACGGTTCCGAGAACAGCGCGGTGTCGGCGACGGTGACGATGTCCGGGTCGCGCTGTCCCTCTGCGACCAGCCGTGCGACTGTCGCCGATCCGTGGGCCTCGACCTCCACGGGCACGTCCACGGCCGGCCGGAGGCCGTTCTCGAGCGCGTACTGGAGGCTCCCGGCCGCGAGGACGGCGACCGTCGCCGACCGCGACGTCCGGTCACCTCTCCCAGCCCCGCCGATGGTCCCACCGACACAGCCCGCCGTCCCGGCGACGGCCGTCGCGCCGGCCGCACGGAGGACCCCTCGTCGAGTGGCACTCGGTCGCTCGTCGGTCACTGACTGATGGAGATCTGTTTGGGGGAAAAGTTTAACTCAAATAGTTCTGTTTGACCAGCATGGTTTCCGCGGACTCGACGGCGCTGACCGAACGGCAGGTGGAGGTGCTCGAACTCCGCGAGCAGGGGAGGACACAGGCGGAAGTGGCGGACCGACTGGGCACGACGGACTCGAACGTGAGTGCCATCGAACGGGCCGCGGAGCGGAACGTCGAGAAGGCCCGCCGGACGCTCGAACTGATCCGGACGATCCGCTCGCCGGTCCGGTTCCCCGCCCCTTCGGGGACCAGTTTCGACGAACTGGTCACGGACGTCTACGCCCACGGCGACGAGGCCGGCGTCAAGATCTCGTACTGCCGGCCGGAGCTCTACGCTCACCTCTACGGGGCACTCGAAGAATGCACGGAGCAGAACGAACTGAAAGAGCGGGTCGTCGTCGGGATCACCAACGAGGGGGAGGTGCGCGTCTTCACCGACGAGCCCTGATACGGTCGTGCGTAACTGTTTTCAACAGTCCTCGGACCGATCGGCGTTTCGAGACCGACGAGACGGAACTGGGAGTCGTGAGGCGGGAAGGAATCACGCACGACCGTATGAGACATCGGGATTCGCTCCCGGCGTGCACGGGATCGCCGGGGAAGGAGGCGTTCCGGACGGTCTCGTATCCGTACGCCGTGCGGATAGTGCTCGTCGAAGCTACTCCGGATAGTGAATGTCGCCCGGAACACCGCCGCTCGACGAACTACTAGCAGGCGAGACCGGCGCTCGAACTCCGAGATGGGAAAGGAATAACAGCGTCTGCATACAACTGTATGCATATGTCGAAGAGCATCCGACTCTCCGAGGACGCCTACGAGCGCCTCGCCGCACACAAACGCGAGGACGAGACGTTCTCCGAGGTCGTCCTCCGGCTCGCTGGCGAGCGCTCACTCATGGAACTCGCGGGGATCCTCGACGACGACGAGGCTGACGCGATGCGGGACGCAGTCGAAGAGCGACGCGCCCGTCGTGAGGACGACCTCGAATCCGTCGCTGACGAGATGCGTGGGGGCTGAGTGTGCTTCTGGACACGGCGTTCCTCATCGACCTGATGAACGGCGACGACGGTGCTGTCGAGAAAGCGCGCGAGTTGGAGACCGACCTCGTCCAGCAGCGACTCTCCGCGATGACGCTCTTCGAACTCTACTACGGTGCCGCGAGGTCGAACCAGTCCGACGCCGAACGCGAGAAGATAGAGAACGTGCTCGCCTCGAAGCCAGTTCACCCGGCCGATCCCGCCGTGATGCGGAAAGCTGGCAGACTCTCGGGCGAGTTGATGAACGACGGAAACGCCGTTGGGGATGGTGACGTCATCATCGGCGCAACGGCGGACGTGCTCGAAGAGCCCGTCCTGACCCGGAACGTCGACGACTTCGAGCATCTCGGTGTCGAAGTCGAGACGTACTGAACCCATCTGAATCTAGCAGTGCGTGACGGAGTGTGATAGCAGAGGCTCGTCGGGTCAGAGTTGTCGCCCGGGACACTA
>JBEPXB010000131.1:0-6976 GCA_041642135.1 Halobacteriales archaeon
ACCGCGACACCGGGGACGGGGCCGACCGCGACGGCCACGTCCGGGACGGAGGAGAGCGGAACCGCGACACCGGGGGCGGAGCCGAACGGGACCACCACGCCCGGGACACCGACGCCCACGCCGTCATCGTCGCCCCGGACGCCGACGGCGGGGAACGGCACGTTCGTCGTCTCCGGACTCGAGACGCCCGACAGCCTCCGGACGGGCGACCGTCTCGAGGTGACCGCGACGGTGACCAACCGCGCGTCGAGGAACGGGACCGGGACGCTGCGGTACTCCTTCGGCGGGTCGACCGTCGCGTCCAGGACGGTGACGCTCGGCCCCGGCGGATCGACGACCCTCGAGTTCGACCTCTCGTTCTCGGAACTGGAGGCGGTCCTCGGGCCGGTCCGGCCGGATACCTACGTCCACGGCGTCCGGAACGAGTCGGGCGACGGGTCGGCCCGGCGCCTCCGCGTGACGCCCGACGTCGACCTCGAGGTCGAGGCGTTCGACGCGCCCCTCGAGGTGTCCCACGGCGAACCGTACATCGTGCTCGCGACGGTCCGGAACCCCGGCAACAGCAGCATCACCAGGCAGGTCTCCTACGAGTTCGCCGGGGAGACCGTCGTCGACAGGGCGGTCACCGTCGCGGGGGATGACGACCGACAGGTCGCCTTCGAGGTCGACCTCTCGGCCGTCGAGGCCGTCGTCGGGCCCGTCGACAACGAGACCACGTACGACCACGGCGCCGTCACCGGGGGTCACCGGAGGGGAGGGGCCGTGCGCGTCGTCCCCGGGTCGAGCGCGAACGCGTCGGCGCTGGCCGTAGCATCGTTCGAGGCGACCGACGACGTCCGCCCCGGCGGGTCCTACCGGGTCGAACTCTCGGTCAGGAACGTCGACACCGCCGGCTTCGAGGGACAGCTGAGCTACCGCGTCGACGGGGCGGTCGTCGCGACGGAGTGGACGCGGGTCCCCATCGGCGAACGGCGGACGGTGGCTTTCCGCGTGCGGTACGACGACGTGGTGGACGCGACCGTGCCGCTCTCCTCGCAGGACACGACACAGGGCGTCTTCGTCGGCGAGGACGCCGTCGTGACCCGTCCGGTGAGCGTACACGCGCCGGTCGGGACCGAGACCCCACGACCGACGCCCACGTTCGCGGCGCCCACGACGCCCGGGGAGCCGCCCACGCCGACGGTCGCGGGATCGACGACGGGTACCGCGACCCCCACCGACGGGGGGCAGTGCGAGCGCGGGTTCTTCACCCCGTGTGGCGGCACGGCGATGGACGAGACGTCGCTCACGCTGTTCGGCGTCTTCCTCTCCGGGCTCGGGATCGTCTACGAGATGTTCGGGGGGCGGCGGTGACCCGCGGTCGCCCCGCCGTCTGGAGTGCGGTCCTCGGTGCGCCGTTCGTCGCCGTCGGGACGTACGTCTACGCGTTCCAGTCGCGGTACCCGCTGCTGGCCGACGGGCCGTCCGCACCGTCGGTGGCGGGCCTCCCGCTGGCCGTGTTCGGCCTGTTCGTCGTCGGGCTCGGGCTCTACGTCCGGTTCGTCGATCTCCCCGACGAGCCGACGATGCGCGAGGGCGAGCGGGTCGTGGACGAACGCCACCCGGCACAGCGGAGCGCGCTCGCCAGGACGGCCGCCTCGGTCCCGTTCCTCGCGGCCGGCGTGAACCTGCTCTACTTCACGACGTACCCGCTCGTCTACCCCGCCCTCGCCCTCGCCGTGGGGCTCTATCTCTTCTCCACCGGTATCCACGAGTACTGGCGGAACACGCTCACCACGTACGTCCTCACGGACCGGCGGCTGATGGAGGAGTACCGGTTCGTCTCGCTGGTCCGGACAGAAGTGCCACTGGAGAAGGTCCGCGCGGTCGGGGAGCGACGCTCGTTCGTCGATACCCTGTTCGGCCTCGGGAGCGTCCGCGTCCGCGCGGGAGCGTCGGGCGACCTGGGCGTGACCGTCCGGTCGGTCCACGAGTCGACCGGGTTCGCCGACGCGATCAGACGGGAGATGGACCACGCGGGCGACGGGGGGCCGCCCGGCGACGGCGATGTTCACGCCGACGCCACCCGGGAGGACGCGACGGTCGACCCCGACGCTGATCGCGGCCCCGAGGTAGACCGTGGCCCCGACCATCGGCCGGCGGTCGATGCGACCCGATCAGTCGGTGAACGGCCGTCAAACGGCCCTGTCGTGGCGTCCCACGATATCAAGGCGCAGGGCGACGGGAGCACGACCGAGTCGGTCCCCCTGCGGGACGAACAGTCGGCGGACGGGTCGTAGCCCGTGTCCGGTCCTCGCCGACGGCTGTCCCCGAGCGACGATCGACACCGATCACGGGTTCCGCGACGCCGAACACCGGCACGCCGACCCGTTCGATAGCGTCCGCGGCGCTCACCGGACGATTGTACGTCACTCGACACGTTTTCATCGCCGTCGAGAGTATTCGATCCCGAGTAAAGATCCATCGAGACGGGGATCGAGCGTCCTCGGCCGACACGGTTATTTATCGTTATGGTCGAAACCCGAGATACGATGTCCGGTAGCGAGACGACGGTGCCGACACCGGTCGGGGTGCTCCCCGACCCGGCCGAGGCCGAGAACGTCGTCTACGACCCTCCGATGGACCGACTCCGCGAGTTCTCCCGCGAACTCGAGACCACGACCGAGTTCGGCTCGCCCTCGTACGTGAGCGAGTTCCGGTCTCGCTGTGCGGACCTGACGAAGAACGACGTGGACGACACGTTCGACGCGGCCGACCACGCGCTCGTCGAATCGGCGCTCGAGTACGCCCGCGAGCACGAGATGGTCTGTCTCGACCGCCGCATGGGACGCCACCCGGAGCACTCCTACTGCTGTCGGTACTACGTGCCCCGGAAGTACGGCCGTATCGCGCTCGCGCTCGCGAACCTGTTCGAGCCGATGGACGCCGATGCCGAACCGGACTTCCTCACCGTCCAGGTGCCCGACTGGGAGGAGACCGCCATCCGCGTGCTCCCCGACGCGGGCGTCACTGCGGTGCTCGGGAGCGACTACACCGGCGAGGCCAAGAAGTCGTTCCTCCGGCTGTTCATGTACCGGGCGAAGCAGCGGGGCGGGCTCGGCCTCCACGCCGGGAGCAAGCGGGTCGACCTCCAGCAGGGGGACGGGATCGAGACCGTCGGCCAGCTCTTCCTGGGCCTCTCGGCCACCGGGAAGTCCACGCTGACCGCCCACGGCCTCGGGCTCGACGAGCCCGAGCGGGCGACGATGCTCCAGGACGACGTCGTCGCGCTCCTTCCCGACGGGACGGTCGCCGGGAGCGAGGGCAACGGCCTGTACGTCAAGACGATCGGGCTCGACCCGGCGGAACAGCCCGCGGTCCACGAGGCGGTGACCCACGAGTCGGCGGTGCTGGAGAACGTCGACGTCGCCGGGGACGGCTCGGTGGACTTCGACAGCGACGAGTACACCACCAACGGTCGCGCCGCGATCCGCCGGGAGCACCTCCCCTCGGCGGACGAGGAGATCGACCTCGGGCGGGTCGACCAGGTGTTCTTCATCACGCGCAACCCGACGATGCCGCCGGTCGCGCGGCTCAGTTCCACGGAGGCCGCGGCGGCGTTCATGCTCGGGGAGTCGATCCAGACGAGCGCAGGCGACCCCTCGTGCGCCGGCGAGTCGATCCGCGTCGTCGGGACCAACCCGTTCATCGTCGGCTCCGAGGGCGAGGAGGGGAACCGCTTCCGCGACCTCGTCGAGGACCTCGACGTGGACTGTTTCGTGCTGAACACCGGTCGCGTCGGTCGCCGGGACGTCGGCGTCGACACCTCGGTGACGCTCCTCCGGGAGATCGCCCGCGGGACCGTCGAGTGGACCGAGGACGGGGCGACCGGGCTCGCGGTGCCCGAGCGCGTCCCGGGGATGGACATCGGGGCGTTCGCGGTCGCGGACAACGTCGAGGACTGCGAGGGGGCGCTTCGCGAACTCCGCGAGGAACGCCGGCGCTACCTGGCGGGCTTCGAGGACCTCGACGACGAGATCGGGGACGCCGTCTACTGATCCGGTAGGGGTCCGATCCGGGCACGGGGCGGCGACGGTCCGCTACGGAGAGCGCGCGACCCCACCCCTTTCGGATCTCCACGGAACCCCGACCGGCTCAGAACTCGACGGGGATCTCGATGAGGGTCGGGGTGTTACGGTCGAACGCGGCTTCGAGTGCGTCCGGAAGCTCGGTCTCCAGGTCCGCGGTCTCGATCCGGCGGGCCTCGGCCCCGAAGCTCCGGGCCAGCGGGACGAACTCGGGGTTCTCGATGTCGGTCCCGATCGTCCGGCCGTACTCGCGCCGCTGAGCGTCCTCCAGGACGTCGTAGGAGTCGTCGTTCAGGAGGACGACCGGCACCCCGAGGTCGTACCTGACGGCCGTCGCGAGGTCGCCGACGGTGAACAGGAAGCCGCCGTCGCCGACGAGGGCGACGACCTGCCGGTCGGTCCCGACCGCGGCCCCGTAGGCGGCCGGCGGGGCGTATCCCAGGGTTCCGTACCCCCGCGGGAACAGGAAGGCCCCGGGCTCGGACATCGGGAAGCGTCTCGCGGCCTCGTAACACAGCTTGGTCATGTCGTTGACGACGACGGTGTCGTCCTCGAGCGCCTCCCGGAGGGCCGCCATGACCCGGTGGCGAGGCTCCTCGTCGGCGGTTTCTGCGAGGGGTGCGGGCCCGGCAGCCGCGACCTCGGCGCGGGTCCCCTCGAACCGGACGCCACGGTCGGCCGCCCGTTCGTGGATGTGGGCGACGGCCTCCCCGCAGTCGCCGACGATACCGAGCGCCGTCTCGTGGTTGTTCCCGAAGTTCGTGTAGTCGAGATCCACGTGGATCAGCTCCGTCGGGAAGTCGACCGAGCCGGTCTCCTGGGCGCTCAGTTCGGTCCCCAGCGCGAGGACCAGATCGCGGGAGGCGGCGTACTCGGCGGCCGTCTCGTCCCTGATGCTCGCGTCGAGACAGAGCTCGTGGTCCGTGGGGACCACGCCCCGCCCGGCCGTGGTCGTGACGACGGGGACCCGGAGGTCCTCGACGAGCCGGCGGATCCGCTCGGCGGCCCCCGCCGCGCCACCGCCGACCACCAGGAGGGGGGCCTCGGCCGCGGCGAGACGCTCCGCGGCCTCGTCCAGCCGGGCCTCGTCGGGCGACGGGAGCGTGTCGGCGGTCCGGTCGACCAGTTCGACGGGCTCCTCGCGCTCCAGGACGTCCGTGGGGAGTTCGACGTGGACCGGACGCGGCCGGTGGGTATCGAGGTACTCGAAGGCGTCGGCGATGGCCCGGGGCGCGTCGGCCACTCGTTCGACCCGCTCGCTGTACGCCGCGACCGACTCCATCGCTCCCTGCTGGTCCTTGGTCTCGTGGAGGTGCCCCTTCCCGCGGTCGCCCTCGTTGGTCTCGTTCGCGCTCGAGATCACGAGCATCGGGACCGAGTCGGAGTAGGCCTGGCCGACCGGCGTCGCGACGTTGGTGAGGCCGGGGCCGGTGATGACGAGCGCGACACCGACCCGTCCCGTGGCCCGGGCGTAGCCGTCGGCCATGAACCCGACGCCCTGTTCGTGGCGCCCGGTCACGTGCTCGACGCCGCTGTCGACGAGCGCGTCGTAGATCTCCAGCGTGTGGACCCCGGGGATGCCGAAGGCCACGTCGACTCCCTCGCGTTCCAGCTGCCGGACCACGGCCTGCCCCCCAGTCATGCGTTCCATGCCGTGGCCGTCGAGGGGACGACGGTAGTTCTTTTCCACCGTGGACGTCCGGTCGTGGTCACTCGTGGACGTCCGATCGTCGTCACTCGGTCAATCGCCCGGGACTCTCGTCGGGCCGTGGCTTTCGACCCCCGAGCGCCTCCGTAACGGTGGCGTAGGTCGCTCCGAGCGCGCCGCCGGCCAGCACGAGCGCGACCAGGCCGGCGGGGTCACCGGCCGACACCTCGAGCGGCGCCTCGAAGACCCGCATCCTCCAGAGCGGGACGACCAGGACGGTCGTGACCAGCCAGGCCGGGACGGCGACGAGCGCCCCGAGCGCCGTACTGGCGGGTAACGCGACCGCGTCCCTGGTGACGAGTTCGATACAGACGGCGAAGGCGCCCGCCGCGAGGACGCCTCCGGCACCGACGATCACCCATCCCGCGAGGAGGCTCTCCCGTCCGGCGAGGGCCGCGACGGCACCCATGGACCCCCTCGCGTGGAGGACGCTGCCCAGGAGTACGGTCGAGATCAGGGCGCTGCCCGCGGCGCCGCCGATCACCTCGCGCCGCGGCTCGACCGGCTCGAACTCCGCTCGAGCACCCCACTCGGAGGCGAGGGTGAACACCGCGGCGACTCCGAGGAACACCAGCACCGCGGGGAACTCGACCTCCCCGAGCCCGGCCTCGCGGATCGGCGGTAGATCGAGGGTGTAGTGAAACGCGAACAGGTCGACCCAGGCGGAGCGGTGGAACGCGTAGAGCGGTTCCTCGTAGACGGGGGCGACGTGGTGGAGGTCCGGGAACATCCCCCAGAGACCACCGATCGTGACGAGGGCTACTCCGTGTCGGCGAACGGTCTCGTAGCGGACGGCGAGCGGGGCCGCGAGCAGGAGGAGGAGGGACGCACCCACCAGGAAGTGGGCGATCGCGGGGGCCATACGCGTCCGGACGGCCCCCGATATGTTGGCTCTTGCGCATCTCGGCTCGCGCGGTGACGGTTGCGTATCTCGGGTCTCGCGCTGACGGGACCGCGTTCCCGCCCGGACGGAGACCGGTCCCGTCGGCGTCGCGGTCGGCGACGATGGCGCCGTCATAGGGACGGTTGTAGTCTTTTACCGGTGATCGCCGATCCCGTCCGAGCGATCACCGCTAAATCGGTACAACCGTCCCTATCAGTCGTCCCCCGTCGGGGTGGCGACGTCCCGCCGTTTCGCGTCGGCACGCCGGGCGGTGAGGACGAAGCCGACGGTTGCGACGCCGATGAACCCGGCGGCGAG
>JBEPXB010000132.1:0-6945 GCA_041642135.1 Halobacteriales archaeon
AGTTGTTGTCCGTTGTGCGTGGCTACGGACTCGCTGTCGGAGGGCATAAGCGCGTGGTTCGTGGCGGAAGTGGTCGGATTCACGCCCGGCCTGAAGGCCGGGACTCTCTCCTTGAGTTAGGTAGTGCTCGGTGACGAACGGGCCGAGCGCCCCGCCGACGGCGCTCGCGAGCGCGGCTTCCCGATCGATGTTTCCCCCCGTGAGCGCCCCCGCCGCACCCTGGTTGTGTGCGACGTCGTCCTCGCCGAGTACATCGTCCATCACCGGGCCGAGCTCCTCGCCGGCGCGGACGCGGCCGGGCAGGACGAGCGAGGGACCCGAGTCCCAGCCCCACCGATCGCCGTCGGTGACGGCGGCCCACATCACCAGCCAGAGCCCCCCGTACTCCTCGGCGACGTCGCCCCCGATGCCGACTCCGAGTTCGTATCCCGGGAGCGCCCGCTCGGTCCTCGGTCACGCTCTCCAGGTCCAGTCCCCGGGGGTTTGTCGGTTGTCAGTCACTCTCATATATAAATCTCCGCGTGATCGCGTCCAGATACGCTCCGAACGCCCGGTTACGGGCGATTTCGTTGACCGTACCAGTTCGTTTAAGTATGGTGCGGTCGTATCTCCCGTAACGTCTGCACACCGGGCACGCGGGGGGATCCGGCCCGGGGAGCACGCGCCGCCCACCGATGAGCGAGAACGTACGCGAACGCGAACGGGAGAGAACCGAACCGGCCGAGGAGGTCGAGGGGTGTCCGGAGTGCGGCGGCCACCTCGCGGCCGACACGGAGCACGGGGAGACGGTCTGTGGCGACTGTGGCCTCGTCGTCGAGGAGGACGAGATCGACCGCGGCCCCGAGTGGCGCGCGTTCGACGCCAGCGAGCGCGACTCGAAGTCCCGCGTCGGCGCCCCGACCACCAACATGATGCACGACAAGGGGCTCTCGACGAACATCGACTGGCGGAACCAGGATGCCTACGGCAACTCGCTGGGCGCCCGCCAGCGCCAGAAGATGCAGCGCCTGCGCAAGTGGAACGAGCGGTTCCGGACACGGGACTCCCGCGAGCGCAACCTCAAGCAGGCCCTCGGCGAGATCGACCGGATGTCGAGCGCGCTCGGCCTCCCGGACAACGTCCGCGAGATGGCGAGCGTCGTCTACCGCCGCGCGCTCAAGGAGAACCTCCTCCCGGGGCGGTCCATCGAGGGCGTGGCCACCGCGGCGGTCTACGCCGCGGCCCGGCAGGCCGGCGTCCCCCGGAGCCTCGACGAACTCGCGGCCGTCTCCCGCGTCGAGAAGGCCGAGGTCGCGAGGACGTACCGCTACGTCGCCCGCGAACTCGGCCTCGAGATCGAGCCCGCGGACCCGGGGAGTTACGTCCCCCGCTTCGCCTCCGCGCTGGGGCTCTCCGAGGAGACCGAGTCCCGCGCCCGGCAGCTCCTCGACAGCGCGCGAGAGGCCGGCATCCACTCCGGGAAGTCCCCCGTGGGACTCGCGGCCGCCGCCATCTACGCCGGTGCCCTCCTCAGTAACGAGAAGGTCACCCAGAGCGAGGTCAGCGAGGTGGCCGACGTCTCCGAAGTGACCATCCGGAACCGGTATCACGAACTCCTGGAAGCCGAGCAGAGCATCGAGACGTTCTGAGGACACCCTCGCTTCGGGTCCACTCCGACTCTCGGGTCACTTGCCGTACCGGGGCCCACAGGACCGGACTGCGCTCACCGCGCCGTCTCTATCGCGCTCCCGTACGGACTGATCGCGTGCCGTCGAGGCCGAATCGGAACTGTTGATCCGAACTACGGCGGGTGCTTCGGCCCCGACACCGTCGCTCGGTAGCCCGCCCCATGACACTTCCTGTCTCGTATCCGAGCGGTTCGCAAGGCTTGAATCCACGGACACGAACTCCTCGATAATGAGCTACCGGATCGGACTCGTCGGCAAGCCTTCGGTGGGGAAGTCGACCCTCTTCAACGCGGCCACGATGAACGACGTGCCGGAGGGGGCCTACCCGTTCACCACCATCGACCCCTCGGTCGGCGAGGCGTACGTCAGGGTCGAGTGTGCGGCCCCCGAGTTCGGGGAGACCTGTACGCCCGAGACGGGCTTCTGTCGGGACGGCACCCGCTACGTGCCGACGAAACTCGTCGACGTGGCGGGGCTGATCCCCGGTGCCCACGAGGGGAAAGGCCTCGGCAACCAGTTCCTCTCCGACCTGAACGAGGCGGACGTGCTCGTCCACGTCGTCGACTTCTCCGGGACGACCGACCTCCAGGGGGAACCCACGGAGGGCCACGACCCACGCGAGGATATCGAGTTCCTCGAGACCGAACTCGACCGGTGGTACCTCGGGATCCTCGAGAAGGCGGTCGAGAAGTTCGAGGGAGCCTACGAGGGCTCCGAGCCACAGATCGAGACGAACGTCGCCACGCAGATGGACGCGTTCGGCGTCTCGGCGGACCTGGCGAAGCAGGTGATGCTCTCGCTCTCCCTCGAACTCGACCCGGCCACGTGGGACGACGACGACCGTCTCTCGCTCGCCCGCGAACTCCGCAAGCGGACGAAACCCATCGTCATCGCGGCGAACAAGACGGACCACCCGGACGCCCGCGAGAACTGGAAGCGGGTCACGAGCGCCCCCGAGTACGACCACCTCCGATTCGTCCCCGTGAGCGCTCGCGCGGAGAAGGCGCTGAAGAACGCGAGCGAGAACGGTGTCGTCGAGTACCGGCCCGGGGCGAGCGAATTCGAGGTGACGGGCGACGTCTCGATGGAGCAGAAGCGCGGACTCGAGCGGATCCGCGGCTTCCTCACCGAGTACGGTGGAACGGGCGTCCAGACGGCCCTGGAGACGGCACTGTTCGAGGTACTGGGGGTCGTCCCGGTGTTCCCCGGCAGTGCGAAGGGCGTGAAGAACGACGACGGGAAGGTGCTGCGCGACTGCTTCCTCCTCCCGCCGGAGGCGACCGTCGAGGACTTCGCGTACTTCCTCCACACCGACATCGGCGACGGCCTGCTCCACGGCATCGACTGTCGCTCGAAGCGGCAGGTCGGCGCGGGTCACGAACTCGAGCCCCGCGACGTGGTCGAACTGATCACGACCGCCTGATAGGGACGGTTGTAACGATTTACCGGTGATCGCCGATCCCGTCCGAGCGATCACCGGTAAAAGACTACAACCGTCCCTATGAGCCGACGGCTCACCCGGAGCCCCTGCGGCTCAGTCCTCCCGAGCGTCGTCGAGCCGTTCGCGGAGTTCGGCGAGGTCGAGTCCCCACGCGTCGAGGTCGTAGGAGACGTCCAGCAGCCGCCCCACGAGCGCGTCGTCGCCGCTCGCCAGCGCCCGGGCGACGTCCGCGCGGAACCGCTCCTCGGCCGCCTGCTCGACCGACTCGCGGTCGATCTCTCGTTCCACCGCGTCCATGATGTGCGGGAGGTCGCCGGCCCCCGGCGGGAGCGACGGGAACGCCGACGGTCCGGGAACGAGCAGTTCCACCTCCCCGTCGCCGTCCTCCCCGCTCTCCCCATCGGCCGCCCCGGTCCGGTAGGTCACGAGCGCGTACCGCTCCGTCGCCCGGTCGACGACCCCGGGGTCGGGCGGGTCGACCCCCTGCTTGTATGCGAGTTCCTCGAGTGCCCGTTCGAGCTCCTCGCGGGTCAGCGCGCCGAACAGGTCGACCACGCCCGCGAGGGCGTCCCCGTCCACGTCGAGCGTTTCGTCCGTTCCGCTCGTCTCGTCCGGGTCGTCCCCGTCCCCGCTCATCTCAACCCGCCCCCTCCCGGGCCGCCTCCAGGTCGGCGTGCGCGGCCTCGCGGACCTCGGCAGTGGGGACCGGCGCGTCGTCCCACGCCGGCAGGCGGTCGTCCTCGCCCGGCGGGGCGACGGCCCCGGCGTATGCACCTACTTGCTCGCGCTCGCCGGCGCGGTCGTACTCCAGGCCGTTGAACGCGGAGTCCGCGGCGTACCCCCGCAGGAACCGCTCGGCGACTTCGAGGTACCGGTCGGGCAGTGTCGCGTAATCGGGGGTCACGCCGCCCTCCTCGACGGCACGGAACAGCGCCGCGCCGACCTCCTCGCTCATGTTCGAGAGGCCCGCGGGGCCGCCGACGGCGCGGTGGTCGTGCTCGTGGATCCCGAGGTCGACCTGCGCCGAGCGGTCGAAGCCGGCGGCGTGGAAGGCGTCGCCGAGCGTGCCGACCTCGAGCCCCCAGCCGCGCTGGACCCGGAGTGACCGTACCACGTCGCTCGTCGCCGCGAACTCCCCCGCGAGCGCGTAGCGGAACGCCCCCAGGTAGTCCAGTATCGGCTCGTCGTGTGTCTCGGCGAGCGTCGCGACGACGGGTTCGTAGAACAGCCTGAACAGCCGGCCGTAGAGCCGGCGGTTCTCGACCCGGGCGTAGAACCCCTTCGAGAAGTCGAAGCCGTGGGCGAGCGGGAACAGGAGTCTCGGGACGTGCCCCCGGGAGTAGGTCTTCGCGTCGGCGTCGTGGACGGCGACGTAGGGGGCATCGCTGGCGGCCCCGAGCGCCAGCCAGACGTCCCGGCCCTTCCCCCGCTTCCCGTTCAGCCCCGCGTCGGCGAGCAGGTCGCCCAGCCGGGGGCCGTCACACCAGAGCGTCTCGTGGACGAGGTCGAACGAGTCGAGCCAGGCGTCGACGTCCGCCACACGGTCGGCGTCGGCCCGGAGCGCGACGACGACCCGACCCGGCGCGACGTCCTCGAGCGCGGTGAACACCCGTTCGGCCGCGAGGCTGGCGTGCTCGCGCTCGGTCAGCGGGACGACCACGGCGGCCTCCTCGACCGGTGCGTCCGGGACCGGGTCGGTGAAGTCGTGGAGCGTCGTCACCCGCTCCTGTACGTACTCCATTACTAGAAGAGATGGGTGCGTGCCACAAGTCGTTGTGGTTCGAGGCGCTCGTCACCTGCATCGGGGGGTGATCCGACCACAGCGGGTCAGTCTCCACGACAGCCGTGAACACCTCGAGTTCACGGACGCTGCCAACGGTTTCAAGATCGACTCGTCCACCTACGAGATCGGCTACGACGAAACCACCTCACTCCCCTGCAGGCGTCCCCGGGAGGCGTCCCGTGGGAAGGTACCCCGCGACGTGGAGCCCCACCAGCCCGGCGAGCACCACCAGCAGTCCGCCGGCGAACCAGGCGAAGACCGTATCGTAGGCCAGTCCCCCACCCACCAGAGTCCCCACGGCGAGGCTCCCCTGGGACTGGACGACCATCATCGAGGCGGAGTAGGCGGTGTACGCGGAGGCGCGGTGGCGGTCCGGGAGGGTGGCGAGGAGGTAGGTGTCGACGACGGGGAACAGCGAGTGTACGACGTAGCCCAGGAGGACGCTGACGGCCGCGACCGCCAGCAGGCCGGTCGCGAGCGTCAGGCCGTAGACGGTCGCGACGAACCCGCCGATCACCGCGAGCAGCAAGGGAACGTTCGGCACCCGGTCGGCCAGCCGCCCGGTGAGGAGGAAGGCGGGGAGGCCGGCCGCGAACACGAGCGTCAGGAGGGTCCGGGCGTTCCCCGGGGCGATACCCTTCCCGGCGACGAGGTAGGAGACGTAGAAGTTGAACAGGCCGTTCCAGACGAAGCCGACCGTCCCGACCACGACGATGCCCGTGAGGACGATCGGCCACTGTGCCCGGACGGCCCGGAGGAGGTGCCGGTCGTCGCGCCCCGCCTCGGGGAGGTCGGCCCCCCGGGCGGCGTAGAGCGTGAAGAGCGTGACGAACCCACCGAGGGCCGCGAGGCCGAGGAACGCCAGCCGCCAGTCCCCGAGGACGAGGACCGCCCCGACCGCGAGCGGGGCGGCCACCGCCGCCAGCCCGGCGGCCGTCCCGTGGACGCCGAGCGCGCGGCCGACCCCCTCGGGGAACAGTTCGCTCACGAGGGGGTTCCCGGCGACGAAGTACCCGCCCGAGGCGAGTCCGATGAGGAACGCACCGGCCATCAGGACGGGAACCGACGGCGCGAAGGCGGTGAACAGGGCGGCCGCCGTCACTCCCGTCCCGGAGGCGAGGACGACGGCGTGCCGCGAGACCCGGGTGAGGGCGTAGCCGGTCGGGACGCGCGAGACGGCCGACCCGAGCCACGCGAGCGTCGCGACGGCACCGAGTTCGGCGGGCGAGGCCGCGAAATCCGCCGCCAGCGGCTCGATGAGCGGCGCGAACACGACCCGGCCGAGGTTCACGAGGAGAGCCATCGAGCAGAGCGAGCCGAACAGGCGGCGACGGGACACGCCACGGCTTCGCCGCCACCCGGGTCAAGCGTTCCGGAACCGCTCGACGATCAGTGGGGGACGGCGAACCCGTCCCTGGCTGCCGAGCGGGCCGATCCGAGACCCCCGGATCGACGGCCGTCGACTCGACGGACGGAGAGCGCGGCTCCGCACGACAGAGGGCGCGGCTCCGCACGGGCGACGGGCGCTCGCGCCCGCGGATACGCCGCCGGACTTTTTATACGTGGGACTCTCCCGTACACTATGGAATCCGTTCGGAAGGGCCTCCGCACGAAGGCCATCGTCAAGGACACCTACGAGCGGCTGATGTGTGCGGAGTGCGAGGAGGGGTTGAAGACGCGGAACGACCCCGACGAGATCGGCTCGGTGCGGTTCTGCCCGGAGTGTGGTCGGGAGTGGAAGCAGGTCGGCTGAGCTACTCGAACACCGCGTCGAACGCGCTCGCACCCAGCGGTTCGAAGGTCCCCGCGGCGACGTTCTCACGGACGTGTTCGACCGAACCCGTCCCGACGAGCGACGCGGTCACGCCGGGGGCCGACCGGGCGAAGTTGACCGCCCGCTGGGCCGGGGTGTCCCCCTCGATGCGGGCCGCCACGGACTCGGGGATCGACCCCTCCTCGGCGAGGTCACCCTGCAGGATCGAGGCGCTCGTGAAGACGTTCAGCCCCGAGTCCTGGGCGAAGGCGAGCGCGCTCTGCGGGCCGTCGGCCCCCTC
>JBEPXB010000133.1:0-6943 GCA_041642135.1 Halobacteriales archaeon
GGCGACGACCTGACCGTCGCGGTCGTCGAGAACCCCGACTCGGAGCTGGCCGTCGAGGCGGTCCGCGAGCGGGTCGAGTCGTTCCTCCGGGAGTCGGCCGTCGACGCGGACGTGCTCGTCCTGGAGGGCCACGCCGGGAGCCGGCTGGTCGAGGTCGCCGAAGGGGAGGGGTTCGACCGACTCGTCCTCGGGGGCGGTGAGACCTCGCCGCTCGGGAAGGTCACCCTGGGCGAGATCGCGGAGTTCGTCGTCCTGAACGCCAACGTCTCGGTGACGCTGGTTCGATGACCCGGACCTACCCCGACGAGGTGGCGGGCCCCTACGACCCGCCCCCGCGGTCGTTCGAGGACGGGGAGGGCCGCGAGCTACGGATCCACGCCTACGGCGAGGGACCTGCGGATGACGAGGCCGAGGCGCTGGTGGAGATGTACGTGGCGTTCGACCCCGAGGACCGAGCACAGGGCATCCCGCCGACGGGCGAGGACCGGGTCCGGGCGTGGCTCGAGAACATACTCGCACCGGACTGTGTGAACGTCGTTGCGTGGCACGACGACGACGCCATCGGGCACGCGACGCTCGTCCCCGACGGCGAGGAAGCCTACGAACTCGCGATATTCGTCCTCTCGGCGTACCAGAACGCCGGCGTCGGGACGCGGCTCATCGAGGCGCTCCTGGGAGCCGGCCGGGAGGAGGACATCGACCGCGTCTGGCTCACCGTCGAGCGGTGGAACACCCCGGCGGTGAACCTCTACCGGAAGGTGGGGTTCGAGGCCGCCGGCAACGGGAGCTTCGAGATGGAGATGGCGGCGCGACTGGTGGACTGACCGGCGTCGTTCGGCGGCTCGGACGGGACGAGGAGGGCTCGCCGGCTCGTCGCTCTCCGCGGATCACGGCCCGGCCGCGGCGTCGCCCCGGCGTGACGGCGCGCGAGGTCTACACCGAGAGGACGGGCTGGGTGGCGTACGCGAGGACGTACTGGGCGGCCTTCTCGATGACCGCGTCCGGGTCGCCCGTGACGGGCTGGCGTGGCAGGACGATGAAGTCCGCACCCACCTCGTCGGCCGCGTCGAGGATGACGCTCCCGGGGTGCTGTGTGAGCCGCGAGGCGGAGAAGCCGTACGCCGAGGAGTGGTTCAGGGGTATCTCCCCGGCGACCTCGCGCGTCGACTCCATCACCTCCTCGGACAGTTCGACGACGTCCTCGTCGTCGACGTCGCCGGCGGCGAGCCCGCGGCCGGTCGCCTCCCCGAGGACGTGCAGGGCGTGGACCCCGGCGTCGTAGCGGTCGGCGATGGCGACGGCGTACTCGAAGGCCTCCATCGCCGCCTCGCTACCGTCCACGGGCGCCAGGACCGTCTCGACCTCCATGTCCGGCGGGTGGCTCCCACCGGACAAAAACCCCACCGATGGGTTCTCGAAGACGAGTCCGCCGAATCATCGGGTGGGACTGAAAGGGGCCGGGGGCTTTCGAGCTGGTATCTATAACTGCCGCGGACGGAAGCGAAAACAGCTCGAAAGCCCCCGCTGGCTGGACTCGCGCGGGACACTCTGCGTGCCTCGTTCGGTCACTTCGTTCCCTCACTGTGGTGCTTGAGGCCCCGGGCTTCGTCCAGCCAGCGGTCCCTTTCAGTCCCACCCGATGTCCACACCCCGGACCCATCGAGGGGGGTTTATCACCGGGGAGGGTGAACCCCCGGCCATGTTCGAGACGGTGGTCATCGCGACCGACGGGTCGGAGAGCGGCGAGCGCGCCGTCGAGACGGCCGCCGACCTGGCCGATCGGTTCGACGCCGAGGTACACGCCCTCTACGTGGTCGACGAGTCGAAGGTCGGCGCGCTGCCCGAGGACCTCCACGACGAGGTCTCGGAGGCGCTCACCGACCAGGGCGCGGCAGCGCTCGAGGCCGTCGAGGACGCGGCGAGTGGCCCGGTGACGGCCGTCGTTCGCGAGGGGCGACCGGCCCGGGAGATACAGGCGTACGCTCGCGAGGTCGACGCGGACGTCGTCGCGACCGGCACCCGGGGCCGGGGCGGCGAGCATTCGTTCCTGCTGGGGAGCGTCGCCGAAGCAGTCGTCCGGACCTGTCCGGTGCCGGTGCTGACGGTCCGACAGCTCGAGCGCCAGGAGGGGGCGCCGGACGCGGCGCGGGCGGCCGACGCCGCGCAGGCCTGATACGGTCGTGCGTAACCGTTTTCAGCGATCTTTAGGACGATCGGTGTCTCGAGACCGGTGGGACGGAACGAGGGGTCGTGAGGCGGCAGAACCGGTGAACCAGCACCAGAGGGACGGATCGGGAGCTTCTTGCGGCGGGCGGGCATCCGCCGGGTATGGACGACTGGCTCATCGACGACGAACGCCTCCCGCTCTCGCGGCGGTCCGTCCTCCCCGGCGAGGGGTTCTTCTTCCCGGACTCGCTGGAGGAGGAGCGCGCCGAGCTGGAGGCGCAGTCGGCGCTCGCCGGCGCGGGGACGGCGGTCGTGGCCGACCCGGACGCCGACGGGCTAGCGTGTGTCGCGCTGGTCCGCGAGGCGTTCGGCGACGCGGCGCTGCTCCCCGCGGGCCCCCACGAGATCGACGACGCGCTCGAGTACGTCGCCGAGTTCGTCGAACCCGGCGCGCGCGTCGTCGTCTGTGACCTCTGTCCCGACGACGGGGGGGACCTCGAGTCGCTCGGGACAGTCGTCGAGCGGGCGGGGTCGGTCCGCTGGTTCGACCACCACCAGTGGGACGCCGACCTCGCGAGGGCGGTCGAGCGGGCGGGAGTGGACCTCGTCGTCGGCGACTCCGAGGAGGAGTGTACCGCCGACGTCGCACTCCGGTCGCTCGAGTACGCGTTCGACGACCGGTTCGCCGGCCTCGCCGCGGTCACCCGCGACCACGACCTCTGGATCCGCGAGGACCCCCGGAGCGACGACCTCGCCGACTTCGCCTACTGGGAGGAGCCCGAGGCGTACGTCGAGGTCGTCCGTCGCTACGGTGCGGACCTGCCCGACCCTGTGCTCGAATACCTCGAAGAGCGCCGAGTGGAGAAGGACGCGCTGATCGATCTCGCGGTCAAGCGGGGCACGACCGTCGAGATCGGTCCCTGGACCGTCGGCGTGACCTACGGCCGGTGCTCGCAGAACGAGGTGGCCGAGGCGATGCGCCAGGACGGCGCGGACGCGAGTGTGGTGGTAAAGCCCGCGGGCAGCGCGAGCATCCGTGGCACGGACGCGTTCGACCGGTGTCACGAGGTCGCCGCGAAGGTCAACGGCGGTGGCCACCCGAAAGCCGCCGGATGCAAGCCCGACATCTACGACGACATGCTCGACTACGCCCACCACTGGACGACCCGCGGCGCCGTGACGAAACGGGTCATCCTCGACGCCTTCCGCGACGTGCTCGCCGATATCGAAGCGGAGGACGACGAGGGCATCGAGAGCGAGCGGTAGAGGATCGGAAACGCCGTCGGGAGCGGTAGGGATCGTGACCGCCGCCGGAGTCGGGGACCGAATCGGTCTTCAGACTCGCGCGCCGCCGTCGACCGGGACCGCCGCGCCATTGATAAAGCTCGCGTGCTCGCTGGAGAGGAACGCGACCAGTTTCCCGAGGTCGAGTGGGTCGCCCGGGGTCTCGTACGGCGAGTCACGGAGCAGTTCCGACCACGCCGTGTCGAGGTCGTCGAAGACGCCCGCGTCGACGAGTTCCGTGAGGAACAGCTCCAGGTCCCCCGTGTCGTGCGGGCCGGGGAGCACCGAGTTCACGCGGACGTCGGGGGCGAACGACCTGGCCTGTGTCTCGGTCACGCCCTGGACCGCCCGGCCGAACGAACTCGTCACCGAGAACTCCCCGCCGAGCGCGCGGACCACCGGGTTCGTCACGTTGACGACCGTCCCGTGTTCGGACTCTTCCAGCCGGGGGTAGCTCTCGCGGATCGTCCAGACGACGCTCATGAACAGCCGGTCGAACCCGCGGAACCAGTCCTCGTCGTCCACCTCGAGGAACCGCTCGGACTCGAGGGGTCGCGGCCCGGTCACGAGGTGGTCGATGCCGCCGTACTGCTCGACGGTCTCGGCGACGAACGCCTCCACCTGTGCGCGGTCCCGCACGTCGACTTCCAGCCCGAGGACCTCTCCCTCCCCGAGGGCGTGTAGTCGGTCGCTCGCGTAGGCCAGATCGCCGAGGTTCGGGCTCGCGAGCGCGACGTTCGCCCCCTGTCTGGAGAACGCCTCCGCGCAGGCGTGACCCAGCCCTGTCGCGCTCCCGGTGACCAGCGCCACGTTCCCGTCGAGATCCAGGTCCATATCCGGAACTCGGACACCGGTCGTAAAACCCTCACGGGCACCCGCGAACGTCGTCGGAACCCGGGGGCGGGCCGGGGTCGCCCCCGCGTCAGTCCCTGTCCGCGACCCACTTGTCGGAGTAGGTCGTCCCGCAGGCACAGGCGGCGTAGGCGTGGATCACGTCGCCCTCGGCGTAGAGCCCCTCCATCTCGGGGTGGTGGGCCTCGGCGAAGGCGAAGACGAACTTGACGTAGTGGCCCGCGCCGTCGCCCGCGTCCGGGCACGCCCCGGAGGTGAGGTCGTCGTCGATCTCGCCCTCGGTGTCCATCGCCATTCCGGCGAAGTCCATCGGGTCGAGCGAGGTGGCACGCTGAAACGCCGCGCGGCCCTCCTCGCCGGGCATGACGAGGATCACCCCGTCGTCGGTGCGGATCCCCAGTTCCGAGAGCGCCTCGACGTTCCCGACACCTTCTTCGTGGAGGTAGATACAGACGTCGTCGGTCCGTTCGCCGCGTCGGAACGCCGCGTAGCGGGTCTCTGCGTCCCCGGTCGAGTCGTCACTCATCGTCGGCGTGGTCCTCCCCCGTTTCCCGGGTTCGCTCGGCGATGGCCGCCAGCGAGTCGTCCCGGGTCGCCTCCGGGAGCTCGTAGACGGCGTCGGCCCCCGGCCGGCGGACGCCGTAGAGTTCGCCGGCCTCGACGACGTCGACGAGCACCGACCGGCCGACGTCGACACCCTCGCGCTCGGCCCACTCGACCAGCCGGTTCTCGCCGTCGGCCTCTCGCGCGAGCCGGCGGTTGTCGTAGGCGCCCCGTATCTCGACGCTGTCGTCGAGGGCGCGGTCGACCCGTGCGAACCGGGTCCGCCCGTCGAGGACGAGCCTGACCACGTCACCGACGGGGAACTCCCCCGCCGCGTCCTCGGGGACGGCGATGCGCGGTCGGCCGATGGCGCCCGCGGCGGCCAGCGTCGCGCGGACCGTCTCGACCGAGGGGTTGTCGGCCGCGACGCGGTCCGGCATCGGAGTTACTCGTCGTCCTCGTCGGCGTCGCCGCCGCCGAGCAGGTCCTCGACGGACTGGTCCCCTCGAGAGACGATCTTCGCGTTGATCTGTCGGGTCTCGTCGCTCACCTCGCGGCCGCGGACGGTGACGCGCTTTCGCTCGCCGTCGCGGGTGGGGTTGAACCCCGTCCCGCCGGTGAGCAGGACGGCCTTGAGGTTCGGTCCGCGGACGTCCCCGCGCATCGGTCGGCCGGCGGTGTCGGACCCGCCGGTGATCTCGAGTTCGTAGCCGGCGAGGCCGACGGCGCCGCCGTCGACCGTCTCGCCGATCTCGCGGCCGATGAACCGGTTCGCGTCCTGTCCGTCCACCTCGAACTGATAGGTGGCCCCGTCGTCCGGATCGGCGACGGAGACCTGGAAGTCAGCCATACTGGGAGGAGCGGGCGCCGGAGCAAAAGCGTGTTGAAACGGTCCGTCGACGGGGCTGGCACCGGATGACACGCGAGCGGAGAGTTGCGAAACGGCGAAACCCCCCGGCGCCCAACGGGGAGTGTGAACCGCGCCCGCCTCGAGGCGGCCCTCCGCGAGGCGTTCGACCCCGCACCCGGCGAACTCCGGGTGGTCGTCCGGCAGGCGACCGACCTCGCCGACTCCGGGCGGTACGAGGCCGACGCCGGCCGGCCGCTCACCGTCGATCTCGTACTCGAGGGACTCCGCGACGCCCCCGACGAGGGGCTCGCCGAGCGGTGGAACTGGTGGGTCGGCTCGCTCGAGTTCGCCTACGGCGACTACGCCGAGTTCGGCGTGCGGGGCTACCGGTCGGACGAGTGAGACGAGTGGTGTGTGGAACCGTCCGGCAGACGACACGGCGGTACGGATCGCGTGGTGCGATAGCCGCCGAGTGATCGTCGGGTGCGACTCAGTCCCACCCAACGCCAGTAGCCGGGGACACGTCCCGAACAGCACCACGAGCCGGGGCAAGACCTATTACCGAAAGCGAACCAGCCCGTGACGATGGCCCTCCAGTGGGAGCCCGACCGGAACCTGCAGGTCCGGATGGCGCTCGCGCTCGCCCTCGTCCTGGTCCTCCCGGTCGCGTTCGTCTACGCGTTCGTGTTCCTGATGAACACCGTCGGCGTCGAACTGCTCTCCTTTGCCACCGAGCGGGAGTGGCGTGGGCGGTTCTACGTCGAGCCGTGGCTGGTCGTCGGCGCCGTCGCCGTCGGGTTCGTCGCACAGTACTTCCTCGGCGAAGGGTCCGCGCTCCGGGCGGTGGGTGCCCGGCGAGTCGACCCCGAGGAGTACCCGGAGGTCCACGACGCGATCGTCCGGCTCTCCGGCGTCGTCGGCGTCGAGACGCCCGACCTCGCTGTCGCACGCACGGACGTCCCGAACGCGTTCGCCGTCGGCCGTCGGCCCGCACACGCGACGGTGGTCGTCACGACCGGGCTGCTCGACCTGCTCGATCCCGAGGAGCTCGACACCGTCCTGGCCCACGAACTCGCACACGTCAGGAACCGCGACGTCAGCGTGATGACGCTGGCCTACTTCCTCCCCTCGGTCGCCTATCTCGTGGCCATCGGTGCCTATCTCGTCCTCGTGGGCGTGTTCGAGGTGCTCTCGGGGTTCCGCCACGTCGACGACGACGGGGCGAAGGGGCTCGTCGTCGCGGTTGTG
>JBEPXB010000134.1:0-6912 GCA_041642135.1 Halobacteriales archaeon
CGCTCTCGCTCACCCCCTGGGTGTCCGAGACGCCGCTCCCGAGGCTCGTCCCGACGAAGAACTCCGGGGTCGCCGCCTGCGCCGTCCAGAACCAGGCCTCGGACTCGTCGCGCCAGTGCGCGAGTTCGACGGGGGCGCCCGGGTCCGAGACGTCGTGTACCTTCACCCCGCCGCCGTACCACGAGGTGTACAGGCGGTCGCCCTCGAACTCGAAGTTGTGCGAGGTGGTCCACGTCCCCTGGTAGGTCGCGTCCTCGGTCGGCGGCGGCGGGAGTTCCGCGACCGCCGTGGCCGCCGTCGGGTCGGAGACGTCGTACAGGTGGACGCTCCCGGGGCCGCCGTCGGAGTCCTGTGCCATCCAGGACTCGACGCTGATGCCGACGACGTCGCCGGGGGCGCGGGCGGCGTAGTGGTCGTTTCCCGGGGGTTCGAGGTTCTCCCGGCGGGCGACGTCGCTCGCCATGTCGAGGAAGGTGCCCGGACCGCGCCCGCGAACCTTCGCGAGGAGCGAGGGCGAGGACGGGTCCGAGACGTCGACCATCCACGTCCCGGCGTCCCAGTGGGCGAGGTAGGCGACCCCGTCGGAGACCGAGAGGTCGTGGAGCACCCAGTTGCCGGGGCGGACGCGCCCCCACCGATCGTCGGCCTCGACGATCGACCACGACCCGAGGCGCTCGCCCGTCTCCCCGTCGACGGCGACGACCGGGTTCCGCTCGCCGTCGTTGCCACAGAGGTAGACGACGCCGTCCTCGACGTCGCAGTTGTGGTTGAAGAACGACGTCTCGTGGACCGCGACCCGTGAGGGGGCCGTGGGGTCGCTCACGTCGTACGTGACGAGGCCGTAGAACGCGTCGCCGCCGAGGGGGTTGGCCGGCCCGACGACCGCCAGTAAGTCCGTCGCCGGGTCGTGCTTGACGTCGTAGATCATCCGGAGCGGACCGTTCTCGCGGCCGGCGAGCGGCGACCGGTTCTCGAAGACGAGCTCCGGGTTCGCGGGGTCCGCGAGGTCGACGACGGCGAACCCGTCGGTGACCGCGAGGTACGCGTAGCGCCCGTCGGGCCCGACGACGCCCTCCTTCGTCCCGGGGACGGCGAGCGAACCGAGGGGTTCGAACGTCCCCTGATCGCCCTCGCCGTCCCCCTCCTGTGCCCCGACGCGACCGAGAACGCCCGACCCGAGGGCGGACGTGCTCCCCAGTCCGGCCCCGAGCCCTGCGAGACGGAGGAGGGCACGACGTCGCATTACAGACCGTGCGTGTCGCGCGCACGTATGGGTTGTGGTCGTGTACACCGTCGGATCCGGGGAAAAAACGAGGGCATGACGACGCGGAATCAACCGTGGGATACCCGGTATCCCGACGGAGCCACCCTCGTCGTCGAGTCGGTCCCCCTTCCCGGTCGGTACGGGGACTCCGCCAGGGCCGGTCAGTCGTCCTCGAGAGCGTCGATGGCGCACGCGGCGGCGACGATCGCTTCCCGGGGGACGTCGCCGGTGTCGCTCACCTCCACGTCGAAGATATCGCGGATCGAGAACCGCTCGTGGATGCTCCCCATCGACCGGCCGTCCGGTCCGGTGATGGAGTAAGTGTGGGGAAGCAGACCCAGCACGCCGACGAACGACTTGAGCGCCATGACGAGCGCCGATTCGGACTCGATGGTCGCCCAGAGGTCGCCGTCCGGCGAGCGAACCCGGTAGACGTGCTTGAACAGCGTGAACTGCTTCTCGATGACGGCCACGGCGTCCCCGCTCGCCTCGTCGACGAGGGTGTAGTCGCCCGCGACGTCGAACACGTTCTTCGCCTTCACCCGGAAGACGACGTCCCCGTTCGGGTCGGTGAACGGGAACTCCTCGCGCATCCTGAAGGGCTTCTGCTTCCCGCGGAGGACCACGTTGCCGTCCCCGTCCTCGACGGCGTACCGGTTCCTGACGAGGCTCTGCTTGATGACGTACCGGTCGTCCGAGAGATCGACGCCGCCGATGAGGTCCACGCGAGCGCTCATGTACTCCCGGGCGCCGCTCGGGAACTTGAGCGTTGTCGCTGCCCCCGACGGGACACCGCAGGGACGCCGTAGCCTACTTGCCCCGGCGGGTCCCACCGGCGCTCGATGGACTACTACGAGGACCTGACGGTCGGGGACGTCACGGAGTACGGCTCGAAGACGATGACGAAGGCGGAGATCATCGAGTTCGCGACGAAGTACGACCCGCAGCCGTTCCACCTCGACGAGGAGGCCGCAAAGGAGACGTTCTTCGGGGGACTCGCCGCCTCGGGCTGGCACACGGCCGCCGTCTGTATGCGCCTGCTCGTCGACGGCGTCCTCCGGGACCAGGCCAGCATGGGCGCCGCGGGCGTCGACGAACTCCGGTGGAAGCGGCCGGTCTACCCCGGCGACACTATCTCCGTCCGCGTCGAGGTGCTAGAAAAGGAACCGGACCCGAACGACCCCACCCGGGGGCGGGTCCGTTCGCGGATGACGGGCCTCAACCAGGACGGCGAACCGGTCATCTCCTGGGAGGGGCTGGGACTGGTCGCGCGGCGGGACCCCGCGACCGGCGACGACCGGACGACGGAGTAGACCCGTCCGCCCGACCGTCCCGAGGGCTCCCCAGCACTCCCCAGCGGTACGTACCCCAATTACGATAGCTTAAGCGTCCGTGACCGGCATCCCCACACCGACCACCGCATGCCCAGACCCGAACCCGACCCGGAGCCCGCGTCCGAGGAGCCGACCGCCGAAACCGAGGGATCGACCGTCGACCCCGGGGGCCCGACGACCGGGATGGAGGAGTCGGTACACCGCGAGTACCCCCTGGACGTCCGCATCGTGGAGTATCGCCGGCCGGATTCACCGCCGCGATACCGGTTCGAGGCGCCACACCACGAGGGCCGGACGTTCGAGGACCCCGACACGGCGGAGCTGTACGCGGACGTCTACTTCGACGTCAACGGGTTCGAGGAGGCCGGCACCGGCGAGCGGGGCGTCCCGCCCGTCATCATCCAGGCCGGTCGGGACACGCTCGCCGCGTACTTCCTCACCCAGCCGCACGTCGACGAGCAGTGGGTGGGCTCGTTCATGGGCGTCCAGCCCGGGAAGATAGAGCGGTACGCCTCCCGGGTGCGGAAACGCGCCGAGAACATCCGGAACCGGATCGTCGAACGGGGCCTGGAGGGGGCGTAGTCGGGCCGTCCCCGGCGACGCCGCGGCCGAATCGCTCCGAACCGATCCCCCTCCGCCGCTTCTCACCCCCGACTTCCACCCCCCGAGGAATCCCACCGCCCCCCGCGCGGTCTCGTTCCACCTTCCCCGGACCGACCGCCGGAACAGCCGTCCGCACCAATTTTTAGGTAAGCCTAAAACAACTGGAACACGCGGATCGAGTGACGGCGCCGTAACGGTCGGGATACCTATCCGTACGGATATATACCGACGGTAGCCTTCATAGTTCGCAATACTAACATTATAAACGACTTTTATCGGAAGAATCGGCGTCGTAAATGCGTCATGAACTTATCGAGGCGGAACCTGATGCGGACGTCGGTGGCAGCGGCAGTGGGCGCAGGCGTCGCGGGCGTCGCCAGCGCCGAGAAGGACAGGGAGAGTCGCGACACCGATAACGACGACACACAGACGGAAGGGGCACCGAGCGTCGTCGGGACCATGAAGCGATTCTCGACGACGGCGTTCGGCGCGGAGATGACCGGGCCGTTCGTCTTCGAGGACGGCTCGCTGCTGCACAGCCTCCAGCACCCGAGCCGTGACAACTCCGAGCCGTGGAACCGGGCGGGGATCGGCTACTACAGGGACTTCCGGTTCGAGCTGGACGGTGACAACGACGACTTCGAGAAGCCCTCGGCCCCGCAGGGGGAGGAGCAGGACTTCGTGCGGTCCGCGGGGCCGGAGTTCGAGATGCTGATCCAGGAGGGCGACGAAATCAACGGCGGGACCGAGCGGTGGGGGATCACCCAGACGCCCGACGGCCGGGACATCACGACCGAGAACTTCGCGGGCACGACCTACGGCGACTCGGGGTACAACCCCGACTCGAACCAGTTCGTCGCCACGAACGAGGAGGGCACCGAGGGGTACGTCTTCACCAACGACGAGAACAGTCCCGGGAACGTCATGCGGACCCCCCTCAGCCAGAACGAGGACGGCGAATGGGGGGCCGACGCCGAGAACGCGATCAACACGGTCAACACCGACGCCTTCCGCGAGATCGGCGGCACCCGCATCAACTGCTACGGCGACCTCAGCCCGTGGAACACCCCACTCTCCTCCGAGGAGAACTACGCCCACCCGCGGGCGAACCTCGCGGGGACGATCAGCGACATCGCGGAGGCCGGCTCTGGCGAGGGACTCCGCGCGGCTGCGTACTTCTGGAACCGGCCGAACCCCCACGAGATCCAGAGCGCCGTCAACGAGTACGAGGAGGTGGAGGGCTGGTACGTCCAGGGCTACTGGAACATGACCGGCGTCGAGCACCTCGCGTACTACCTGGGCGCCGAGCCGGTCGAAGCCGAAACCGACGACGAGGGCGAGCGGATCAACCCCCTCGAGCCCATCGGCGACGCCTACCCGAACCCCTACCGCTACGGCTACCACGTCGACATCCGGAACCCGACGGCCGACCCCGACGAGCTCGAACCGGTCAAGTACTACGTGATGGGGCGGGCCGCCTGGGAGGCGCCCGACGTCCTGCCCGACGAGCGGACCGCCTACGGCTGCTCGGACGGCGACAGCAAGGGTATCTACAAGTTCGTTGCCGACCGGCCGATCCCGAGCTACGACGACCCGATGGACGTCGCGGGGACGCTGTACGCCCCGAAGATCACCAACGACGCGGCCTCCTCGGGGGCGTCCCCGGCGCAGGTCCCCCTCGAGGTCGAGTGGATCCCGATGGGCCACGCCTCGAACGGGGAGATCGAGTCCTGGATCGCCGAGTACGACGGCATCACCCAGGTCGACTACCTCGAATCGCACACCGACTGGAGCGAGGGCGACGAGGTCACCGAGGAGGTCCTCAAGCAGGCCGACCTCGAGGTCATCGAGAACGGCAACCGCGACTACATCAGCGACGAGGACATTCTGGAGTGGGCGGAGCAGTACGAGGCGAACGGCCCCGATGGCGTCGACGAGGAGCTCCGGCGCGTGCCGTTCCTCGAGACCCGCGACGCGGCCAAGGAGATCGGCGCCTCCATCGAGTTCAACAAGGCCGAAGGCGTCGACAGCATCGACGGTGCCCGGCCCGGCGACTTCGTCTACTTCGGTATCTCCGAACTCAACGACGACATGGACGACCAGCCGACCAACGACGGCGGCGACATCGCGCTCGACCGCGTCGACGGCGGCGTCGTCTACCGGGCCGAGCTCGAGCGGGACTACAACGTCTCCCGGCTCGAACCGGTCATCGTCGGTCCCGACTTCACCGAGGAAGAGGCGATGGCCGACGCCGACGACGCGCTCCGCAACGTCGACAACGTCTACGTGATGGACGACGGCCGCGTGCTCTGCTGCGAGGACGGCTGGCGGGGCGCCAACCGCTCGTACCCCAACGACGCGATGTTCGTCTACCAGCCGCCGGTGTCGGTCGACGTGGAATCGGCCGCCGTCTCCTACGGGAAGACGGTCGAACTCGCGGTGACCGCCTCGTCGCTGCCGGCCGGCTTCTCCGGCGCACGGCTCGACGTGTCGGTCTCGAACCCCGAGGTCGCGGAGATAACCGGCGCCAGCTACAGCGAGGCGTTCGGCCTCACGGCCTCGCCCGAGACCCGCGGCAGCGGCTCGGCGGTTCGACTCAAGGTCGCGGACACCGAGCGCGCGGTCGAGGGCGGGATGGACGTCACGCTGGCGACCCTCGAGGTCGAGGGCGTCGGCACCGGGACGACCGACCTGGTCGTCGACGTCCACGAGATGGACGACGACGACGGGGCGAGCATCGACGTCGAGGAGCGCTCGGGACTGCTCGTCACCGGGCCACAGCCGGTGGGTAGCGGCCCCGACAGCGGACCGGGCGGGCGAGCCCCGACCGACCCCGACGACGACGGCCGCTACGAGGACGTCAACGGCAACGGACGGCTGGACTACGACGACGTGGTGCTGCTGTTCGAGAACATCGAGACCGACGCCGTCCGGATGAACGAGTCGGCCTACGACTTCAACGAGAACGGCGAGATCGACTACGACGACATCGTCAGCCTCTACGAGGAGATCTGAGCGTCCTCGCTCGCACCGCGTCTCAGGAACACGCCTCCACTTCACGCGTCTCCAACCATGAACCCCGACACCCGGAACCCCCGCCCGCCCCGCGACGGACACGAACGCCGCCGAGCACGCCTCGCGCCCACCACTGCCGTCGTCCTCGCCGTTCTCGTCGCCCTCGCGCTCGCCGCGACGGTCGCGGGGGTCGCGCCGACCGCCGCACAGGACGGCCCCACCGTGCGTGTCACCGACGCGAACGTCGACCCCGGCGGGACGGCGACCGTCCGCCTCGTCCTCACCTCGGCACCCGAGGGGCTGGCCGGCTACGAGCTCGTCCTGGCGGTCGAGGGTGAGGCCGCGACCGTGGTCGGGGCGAACTACACCGACGCCTTCGGGCTGACGACCGAGCCCGCGGTGAGCGACGACGGCCGGACGATACGGCTGGAAGCGGCCGACGTCGGCGGGAACATCGAGGCGGGCGCGACGGACGTCGCGCTGGCGACCGTCGAACTCCGCGGCGAGTCGGCCGGTCGGGCCGATCTGGAGGTCCGGCCCGTCCAGTTCGACGCCGACGGCGGCGCCCGCATGAACGTCAGCGTCGAGAGCGGGTCGGTCGTCGTGGGCGAACCGGAGCCCACCGCGACGCCCACCGACGACCCGACGGCGACGTCCGCCGGGGAGCCGGCGACGGCCGACGGCACCGGGGCGGTG
>JBEPXB010000135.1:0-6905 GCA_041642135.1 Halobacteriales archaeon
CGAGGTCCTGGGTGCCACCGCCGCCGCCGAACGAGAGGTGCTGGTCCTGGAGCGCGTGGACGAGCTCGTGCGCCAGCGTCGCCCGGTCGAGCATCGGCGTCTCGGCGTCGCTCACGACGACGATGCGATCCTCGCGGGGCGAGTAGAACCCGATGACCGACGTCGAGAGCACCGAGTCGAACGCCTCGGCCACCTCGGTTTCCTCGCCGACGAGGAACGTCGCCTCCCACACCTGGTCGTTCCAGCGGCCGTACGCCTCGTCGCGGGATCCGCCGCTCCCGTTCCGGCGATCCCGGTACGCCTCGCGGGAGATGACCTCGACGGGGACCGACTCGGTGAACTCGAGCCCCCGGATCAGTTCGACCCGGGCCATCGTCCGGGCGACGACGGCCTCGCGCTCGCTCGCGTTCAGCCCGTCGCTCGCGTTTACGGGGAGTGGGTCGTCGTACCGGTAGCCGCCCTCCCACCCGAGTTCCTCGCCGACGGGCGCCCGGTCGTCGACGAACGACGCCCCGAACGTACAGCCCGAGAGGGCCACCAGCAGCGCGACGGCGAGCGCGGGGACGGGGACGCCGGCGCCGACATCCGGGAGTCGGGTCACGGCGCATGCACCTTCCGAAGCTCCGTGACGGAAGGTGCGTTCACCACGGTCACCGTCTCGCCCGTCCGCGTCACCCGGAAGGCGTCGGCGAACGGGCCGTCCTCGGCGAGGTAGGTGTCGGACGCGACCAGCCTGGCCCCGTGGCGGAGCCGGAGCATCGTCTCGTAGGCCCGCTTGAACTCCCGGGCCTCGGTCTCGTTTTCCCACTCGAGCCGCCAGACGTATCCGAGCGACCCGTTCGCGTGCGCGTCCGTCGCCGGCCCGCCCGCGTCCGCACTCCCCGTCGCCTCGCTGGCCGCGTAGACGACGAGCGCGTCGCCGTCCCACCCCGCCGAGAGGGGGTCGCGGTAGTCCGTGGAGATATCGTCGTCGGGCCGGTCGACGAACCCGTTCGCCCAGAAGGTGACGTGGACGCCGGCCTCACCGGCGGTCTCGCGCCCCACGCGCGTCCAGTTCGAACCCGACCGGTCCGGGACGGTCACCGCGACGGGTCGATCGTCCGGATAGCTCTCCGGGTGGATGACCTGCTCGCTCGCGACGGGCGGGTCCTCGTACGCTTCGTTCACGGCCGTCCAGTTCCCGCCCGACCGGTTCCGGAGCGCCTCGACGAACCCCGGCCCGGTGACGTACGGCTGGACGAAGGCGAGGTACACCCCCGGACGACGGGCGATGTCGGCCGCGCCGTCGACCCTGCCGCGCGGCCCCGGGAGGCAGGTCCACTCGCCGGCACACCGCGTCCGGTAGGCCCGCTCGACGGCCACCGGATCGCCCTCGGTCAGCCCCTGGACACCGACGCGGCCGTCGAAGGAGTCGCGGTCGTACGAGCGGTCGAAGTGCTGGTCCTGGAGCGCGTGGACGAGTTCGTGCGCCAGCGTCCCCGTGTCGACCCGCGGGCTGGCGTCGTCGCTCACGAGGACGATCCGCCCCCCATCCGACGAGGTGTAGTACCCGACGACACCGCCGCCGAACACGTCGTCGACCACCGCCGTCGCGTTCTCGTCCTCGCCGACGAGTAGCAGCGCCTCCCAGAACGCCTCGGTCACGCGGGGGTCACCGCGGTCGACGAACTGCACGTCCCGTTCGCGGAACTCCCCGCGGGAGATCACCTCCACCGGGACGGGTTCGGCGAACTCGAGGTTCCGGATCAGTTCGACCCGGGCCATCGTCCGGGCGACGACGGCCTCGCGCTCGCTCGCGTTCAGCCCGTCGCTCGCGTTCACCGCCGCGAGCGGGTCCGTGGCGGCGTAGCCGGCCTCCCACCCGAGCCGGTCCGCGGGTGGCGAAGGAGTCGGTTCGGGAGTGGGCGCCGCGGTCGACCCGTCGGGCGTCGCTGTCGGCCCCGATGGCGACGTCGGGCCCGCGAAGTAGCCACACCCCGCCAGGAGACAGAGCGCGGCGAGCGCGAGCGCGGCCGCCGGCCGGTGGCGGAGCGGGGGACCAGTCATCCGCGGCCGAGAGGGCGCGAAGGCGTCACGATGGGGGGGTGTAGCCGGCGTAGATCTCGCCGAGGTCCCCCCGCGAGGGGGCGTTCACGATCGTCACGGTGTCGCCATCGACCTCGACGTAGAAGGCGTCGGCGAACGGGCCGGAGTCGATGCGCCAGTGGTTCGGGCTCCCGGAGACGCGCTTCCCGCCCCAGTGGGCCAGTAACTGCCGGTAGCCGGCGACGAACTCCTCGGCCTCGGCGGGCGAGTCCCAGACGATCCGCCAGACGTACGCCGTCTGGTTGGGCCCGGCCTCGGAGTTCGCGTAGACGTGCAGCCGGTCGCCGTCCCAGCCGTCCGTGACCGAGAGTCCGTAGTTCAGCGGGTCCGAGCTGTTGATGTCCCCGTCCTCGTCGACGTTGAGCCATTCGCGTGGCTCGACCACCCGCGAGCGGTTGTAGTCGTCGTACAGCGTGTAGGCGAACATCGAGGAGAGCGCGGACTGCCCCATCGTGGCGTAGGCGGGCCGGAGGCTCCCCGGTCGCGGCGGTTCGGGCCGGACCCGCTCCCAGCCGCCGGAGTTGGTGTCCGCGAGGCTCACGTTCCTCGGCGGGTCCGTCCCGTACCGGTCGGGGTAGATGACCTGCTCGGCGCTCGCGGGGACGTCCGCGTAGAGGTCGTCGACGGCGGCCCAGCCGCCCTGCCGGTACTTCGCCTCGACGAAGCCCGGGCCGTCGCTGTACGGGAAGAAGTTCACGAAGTAGACGCCGAGGTGGAGGTCGCCGCCGCCACCGCCGCTATCGACGGAGACGTTGAGACACTCCCACTCCGCCTCGCACCGTTCGCGGTAGCGGTCCTCGACGAGGTTCGCCTCCCCCTCGATGAGCCCGTTCTGTCCGTTGTGGGCGTCGCGGGTCGGCGCACGGTACTGTGTGAGGTTGAAGTTCTGGTCCTGGAGCGCGTGGACGAGCTCGTGCGCTAGCGTGAACTCGGTGCTCAGGGTCGGGGTGTCCGAGTCGGCAACGATCACGATCTCGTCCCGGGCCGGCGAGTAGAACCCGAGGACGCTCGACCCGCGGTTGGCGTTCTGGACGGCCAGCGCGTCGCGGTCCTCGCCGATCAAAAATAGCGCCTCGAACTTCGTGTTGTCGAAGGCGCGGAACCCGGCGGTATAGTTGGCGTTCCCCCCGGTGAAGTTCGTCCGGTAGGTCTCGCGGTCGATGACGGTGACCGGGACCTGCCGGGTGAACTCGGCCTCCCGGACGACCTCGACGCGGGCGATGGCCCGCGCGACGGTCGCATTCAGTTCGGTCGCGTTCAGGCCGTCCTCGGGCGTGATGGCCAGCGACTCGTTGTACCAGTACCCGGCCTCCCAGCCGAGGACGTCCTCGGGCGGGTCCGCGAAGTCGAACGACGAGGAGGCGGGCGACTCGGTACCGGAGGTGGGCGTCGGCGTCGGCGCCGGTGTCGACGGCTCCGGGGTGGCTTCGGGGGCGTCCGTCCCGGTCGGCTGCGGGGTCGCCTCGGGCGCGGGCGTGCCCTGGAACCCGGCGCTGCAGCCGGCGAGGACGAGCGCCAGCGCGAGCGCCACGGCGGGGAGCGTTCGCATACCCGCACGGATGGACGGCAGGGTCAAAAGCCCCGCGGGCGACCGCCGGACGGCGCCTGGGGGTCACTCGAGAACTGTTCGCGGACCGGGTCGTCGTGATCGACCGGTCGGGCGGGGCTCGCGCGACGCCAGGACGGGGACCGGCCGGGCCCGGCGGCGCGAACCGGCAGCCTCCTACGGTACCACGGCGCGCGCCCGTTCGCCCTCCCAGGCGAGCCGTCCCTCGACGCGGAGCTTCTCGACGTGGGCGCGGACCGTCGCCTCCGCCAGATCACGCACGCCCGTCAGGTCCTTCTCGTAGGCCGCGTCGGTCACCTCCGGGATCGTTCCGGCCCCGTCCCGCACCGCACGGAGGACGCGCTCCTCGCGGTCGCGGCGGTGCTCGATGAGCCGCTCACACGTTTCGCGGGGGGCCTCGATGGTCGGGCCGTGGGCCGGGTGGAGCCGCGGCGGGTCGCGCGCCCACAGCCGGCGAAGCGAGGAGACGTACGCCCGCATGTCCCCCGAGGGGTGGCCGACGACGACGCTCCCCTCCGCGACCGCGAGGTCGCCGACGAGGTACTCGTCCGCTCCCTCCTTACCGTCCTCCCCGGAGAACCGGAAGCCGACGTGCTCGGGCGCGTGGCCGGGCGTGTCGACCACCTCGATGGGCCCCTCGCCGGTCTCGATGCGGGTCCCGTCGGCGAACGTCCGGTCCGGTTCGACGCCCGTGGCGGCCTCGAAGGCGGCCTCGCGGCCGAGACGGCACCAGACGGTCGCACCGGTCTCCTCGGCGTAGTGTGCGACCGCGCCGACGTGGTCGGGGTGGTGGTGCGTGAGCGCGACGTGGTCGACCCGGTCGGCGAGGGCGTCGAGCCCGTCCACCCGGGCCGCCGGGTCCACGAGGAGCGCCCCGGAACGCCCGAGGACGTACGCGTGTGTCTGTCCGGTCGGGGACGCCGTCTCGACGCGACAGCTCACCCGTTCGAGTTCCATACCGGAAGACGTGGCCGCCGTCGACTTCTAGTTGACGAGGAAGTAGACCTGCTTGCGGGCGTCGTGGAAGGAGTAGCGGGACTCGACGAGGTCGGCCTCGTCGAGCCGGTTCAGCGCGTACCTGACGGTGCGGTCGGGGAGGAGCGACTCCTCGGCGAGCTGGCCCTGCGAGAGCGGGGAGGCGTCCTCCAGCACCTTCGCGACCAGCTTCGCGCTCGGCGGCAGTTCGCGGAGCCGCTCGCGGAACTCCGGGTCCGCCATCGGTGATTCGCCCTGCCCCGCACGCTCCTCCGTCGTCGTGCTCATACCCACAGTCGGACCGTACGACGTGGTAAAACTTCCCTATATGTGCGACCATACAATACGAAGTCATACTATGCGTATAATGAACCCTATAATCTCTCGAGTGACAGATATTGCCGGAACGGCCGGGAGGTCCGGCCGACTGACCGGACGGCCCCGGGGTTTCAGTACCGTTTTATGGCTCGCGGGGGGACCGTCCCGTAGCGTGAAGGGACAGGAGTGGTACCAGGCCGACGAGGTGGCCGAGCAGTACGAGGACAAGCGGTTCTCGCGCGGTGGGCGGGTGATAGACCGTCGCGAGAAGGAGGCCGTCCTCGACGCGCTCGCCCCCCTCGAGGACCGGGAGGTGCTCGAGATCGCCTGCGGGACCGGCCGGTTCACGGTGACGCTGGCCGACCGGGGTGCGGACATCGTCGGGCTCGACATCTCCGACGCGATGCTGGCCGAGGCCCGCCAGAAGGCCCGGGACGCGGGCGTGGCCGACCGTCTCGAGTTCACCCGCGGCGACGCCGCCCGCCTCCCGTTCCCGGACGACCACTTCGACGCCGTCTTCGCCATGCGCTTTTTCCACCTCGCGGACACCCCCGCGTCGTTCCTCTCGGAGATGTGCCGGGTGTCCCGCGACCGGGTGTTCTTCGACACGTTCCGGCGCTACTCCGCGCGGTCGCTCTACAACTGGCTACTGCCGATGGGCTCGCGGCTCTACTCCGAGGCGGAGGTCGAGCACCTGCTCTCGGGTGCCGGGCTCCGTCTCGAGCGGGCCGACCACGACTTCCGGTTTCCGTTCGGCTTCTACCGCGAGGTGCCCGGGGAGGTCGCCGAGGCGGTCTGGAAACTCGACACCGCGGTCGGCCGGACGCCGCTCGGCCCGCCGCTCGCCTCGGTCTCCTACTGGGACGCGCGGGTGGTCTGATACGGACTGTTGTGACGGTTTACCGGCGGTCACCCGGCTTGTATCGGTGATCGCCGGTGAACGACTACAACAGTCCTTATTACTCCCGCTCGCGGACCGGGCTCCCCCCTCTCGACGCCCGTCGCCCGGGAGCAGGCGTCGTTCCGGGGTCTTTTTGCCGGCTCGCCACACACGAGAGCTATGGACGTCTCGGTAGTGGTGCCGACGCTGAACGGGCGCGAGCGGCTCGAGACGTGTCTCGACGCCCTCGCGGCCAACGCACCCGCCGCCGAGGTGATCGTCGTCAACGGCCCCTCCGCGGACGGGACCAGCGGGATGGTCCGGGACAGAGACGACGTGGACGTGCTCGTCGAGATCGACGAGCGGAACGTGAACGTCGCGCGCAACGCCGGGCTCGACCGGGCGAGCGGCGACGTGGTCGCGTTCGTCGATTACGCGCTCGCCGTCGAGGAGGGCTGGTTCGCAGCGCTCCGGGAGGGGATCGCCGCCGTTCCGGCAGACGGCGACCGTCGCGGCGGGGTCACCGGTCCGACCCACCGCCAGCTCCGGGCCGGCGTCACCACCGAGAACGCCGAGGTGCGCGAGATCCGCGACCGGGAGGTCCGCTACTTCAACGGCGGCAACGTCGCCTTCCGGCGGGAAGCCGTCGAGGGGATCGACGGGTTCGACGAGTACCTCCGGACGGGGGGCGCCCGCGACGCCGCCCACCGGCTCGCCGCGCTCGACTACGAGGTGGCGTGGCGGCCCGGGATGTGCGTCCGCCGGGAGCTCGAGGCCGACGGCGGCCGCGAGGAGCGCGACTGGCGGTGGCGCTACCGCTCGCTCGCCTACCGTCTCGTCAAGAACTACGGGCTCCGGCCCGGCGTGGCCTACCGGCTCCTCCGGCACGCCGGGGACGACGCCGTCGAGGCGTTCCGGGGCGTACTCAGGGGCGAACGCCGCCCCTCGAGCTGGTTCGCCAGCGGCCGGGAGGTCGTGCGCGGGGGCCTCCGCGGGACCGCCGACGGCCTCCTCGCGCGGCTCCGGGACCGCGACCCCCGGCGGAACCCGAACGGGTGGTCGCGCCGGACCGACCGCGCC
>JBEPXB010000136.1:0-6904 GCA_041642135.1 Halobacteriales archaeon
GGCGGGCGTGGCCTTGAAGAACACTTCGGGGCGCTCGGCCTCGTAGACGTCGAGGTACATCTCGGGCATCCCGCTCTCGGCCTCGCGGGCCTGCTCGCTGATCGCGTAGGTGACGCCGGCAGCCCACACCTCGTCGGCCTCGGGCGCTCGTGGCACTCCCCCGGCCTCGTACGCCGGGGCACGGTCGAGGAGTCCCTCGGCCACCCCGTCGACGTCCGCGTCGGTGACCGCGGCGGCCCGTGCCAGGTCGCCGAACGTCGCCAGATCCGGCTTGACCGCCGTCAGGTCGTACGTCCCGTCGTCGTCATCGGCGACCAGCCGGCTCCCGTCGGTCGATCGATACCGGTAGTAACGCATGGTAAGAGGTGGCCGATGGGAGCGACAAGTAGTTTGTCATAAATATCAATAATCGCATATTCTCTCCGGGCGAACCGGTTCACGCGGACTTCTCGTACTCCTCGAGCCCCTCGAACCGGATGCCGTGGCCCGGTTCCTCGGGCGGGTTGAACCGCCCGTCATCGAGTGTGGGCGGCGACGCGAGCACCTCGTTCAGTACCGTCGAGTGGTGTTCGATCGAGGGGACGTTCTCGAACGCCGCGGCGAGATGGACGTGGACCGGTTCGACGTAGTGGGGGACGACCGGGAGTCCCGATGCACGGGCGAGTTCGGCGACGGCCGCCCAGGCGGTGACGCCACCGACCCGGCAGACGTCGGGCTGGAGGACGTCGACGGCGTCCATCCGGACCAGCTGTGCGAACTCGCGTTCGGTGTAGGCGTTCTCCCCGGTCGCGATGGGCACGTCGACCGTCGAGCGGAGGTCGGCGTGGCCCGCGACGTCGTCCTTGAGCAGGGGCTCCTCGAGCCAGTCGAGCGGGACGTCGACGTGTCGGCAGAACCGCCGCGCCTCCGGAACGGTAAAGGCGCAGTTCGCGTCGACCATCAGGTCCATCCGTTCGGGGAGCGCCTCGCGGACCGCACGGATCCGGCGGGCGTCCTCGGCGTGGCCGCGACCGACCTTCATCTTCATCCCGACGAACCCCGCCTCGGCCGCCTCCCGGGCGTTCTCGACCAGTCGCTCCTCGGAGAACTGGAGCCAGCCACCGTTGGTCTCGTAGGCCGGCACCTCCCGTCGCTCGCCGCCGAGGAGGGCGTAGAGCGGTTCGCCGGTCCGCCGGCCGAGCGCGTCCCAGAGCGCGATGTCGACGGCCGCGATGCCGAGTTCGGAGACACCCGCACGGCCGACGAACGTCGTCCCGGCACGCATCCGTTCGGTCGCCGCCCGCGGGGCCGCGGACTCGCCGACGACGAGGGGTTCGAGCGTGCTTCGGACGAACTCGAGTATCGAACTCCCGCCCTCGCCGATGGTGTAGGTGAAGCCCACCCCCTCGGTTCCGTCGTCGCACTCGACCTCGACGACTACGAGTTCGAGTTCGTCGAACGACTGCGTCGCGTCGTCCAGTGACTCCTCGTTCGGCACGCCGTAGAGGCCGGTTCCCATCTCGGTGATCTGTGGCATCGGTTCGTGCCGATCGGTCGGGGGTGGTAATGAATCCCCGAGGCCGTCCTGAGTTTTCGGAGTGAGCGAGTGGCGACGGTTTCCCGCGACGTCCAACTGCGAGCTGTCTACGGGGGACCAACCGAAGCCCTCGGTCTCTCGCCCTTCGAGTCCACCAGGACCGCCACCGCGACAGCCACACACCTCCCCAGCCGACTCGCTCGCTCCGGTTCGCGGTTCGTTCCACTCACCGCTCACCATCGAGGCCTCCCTCAGGCGGCCTCGCACCGCTCGCTCGTCCCTCGCACGACGTTCATCGCTCGGGTGCTCGCGCGGTCGCTCGCACCCGGGCGCCAGCGCGCGCCACGAGGAACGACGAGTTTCGTCACGCTCCCGCTTTGGGTGCGAGCGGCAGCGGTTTCGGTGGCGCACCTCGTCCCCATCACACGGCGACCGGGAGCCCGAACACCACCCGGATCAGTACTCGGCGTCCGTCGAGTACTCTTCTAGCGCGTCCTCGTTCACGTCACAGCCCCAGCCGGGTTCCCTGGGTAGCTGGAGCTTCCCGTCCCGGTACTCCGGGGTGGTCGTGAACAGTTCGTCGTCCCAGGGGAGCCGGTCGACGTCGGTCTCCATGATCCGCAGGTTCGGAACGGCCGCCGCCCAGTGGGCGTTCATGAACGTGCCCAGGTGGCCGTAGTAGTTGTGCGGCGCCACGTGGAGCTGGTGGGCGTCGACCATCGAGGCGATCTTCGTCGTCAGCTGGACGCCGTTCCAGAGCGCGTCGATGATGACCACGTCCGTCGCCCGCTGCTGCAGGTAGGGCACGAACGCCTCGTGGGGGACCACGGCCTCGCAGGAGGCGATGGTGTGTGGACTCTTCCGGCGCACGTCGGCCAGCGCCTCCGCGCCCGGCAGGTCCATCTCGACCCAGAACAGGTCGAAGTCCTCGAGCTCCCGCAGCATCCGGACGTACCCCTCCGGCTTCATGTTGTAGTTGAGGTCGAGGAGGATGTCCGTCTCCGGGCCCGCCCCTTCCCGGAGGGCCTCGAGATACTCCCGCTGAGCTTCCAGCTGGTCGTCCTCGATGGTGAGCGAGGGGTGGAACGGGCCGCCGAACCCCGGCCGCCAGTTCCGTGGTTCCTCGCCCCTGAAGTCGAAGACGTTGGTCTTCACGGCCCCGAACTGGCTGTCGCGTGCCTTCTCGCCGAGCGCGACCACGTCGTCCAGGGTCTCGACCGGGTCGCCGTAGTACTCCGGATATCTGATGCGCCAGGTGCCGAAGTGCGACCAGTAGACCGGGATCTCCTCGCGGACGGCCCCACCCAGCAGGTCGACGCAGGGCACGCCCATCTCCTTTCCCTTCGCGTCGAGGAGGGCGTTCTCGATGGCGCCGATGGCCATCGCCCCGACGCCGGTGTAGGACTGGCGCACCTCGGGGACGAGCTTGGCACGGACGCGCTCGACGGCCTCTACGGGCTCGCCGGTCACCGTCTCGGCCATGTCCTCTACGACCGTGGTGATGCCGGTCGCGCCCAGGTTCTCGTCGTACTCGCTCCAGCCGACGACGCCGTCCTCGGTGGTGACGCGGACGAAGTGGTAGTCGCGGAAGCCGGCGTCGGCGTGCCGTGTCTCGACTGACTGTATCGCGCTCATCGTAGTCGGAAGGCGGTACGCAGGAAGTGACATAAAGTGAGGGGGTGAGGCGTATTAATTTCGCCCAGTAATAACGTGGGGCGATACGAACGCCCCTGTCCCCGGGTCTAGCCGACCCGGTATCGCTCTATCGCGTTCCCGTCGAGTTCCACGCCAAGTCCGGGCCCGTCCGGGACGGCGACCACCCCGTCCTCCGGCGCGAACGGCGCAGGCGAGAGCTCCTCGCGGAGCGGGTTGGGCGAGCGGTCGAACTCGAGCCACGGCTCGGTCGGGAGCGTCGCGATCAGCTGGAGGCTCGCCGCGAGGGCCACGGACGTCCCCCAGACGTGCGGGACGAGCGGGACGCCGTGGTCGTGCGCGCGGCGGGCGATACGGCGCGCCGGGGTGAGGCCGCCCACGATGCAGACGTCGGGCTGTGCGACGTCGAGGCCCCCGCGCTCGAACAGCCGGTCGAACTCGGCCGGCGTGTGACACTCGCCACCGGCGACGGGCACGTCGAGCGTCTCCGCGAGCCGGGCGTACCCATCGATGTCCTCGGGGACGACCGGCTCCTCGAACCAGTGGACGTCCTCGTCCTCGAGCGCCCGCCCCACCCGGCGTGCGTCGGTCCGGTCGTAGGCGTAGTTCGCGTCGACCATCACCGTCACGTCCGGGCCGATGGCCTCCCGGACCCTGCGGACGAGTTCGACGTCCTCCGCCGGCCCGTAACCGAGCAGCGAGAGCCCCGTCTTGAGCTTCACCGCGCCGAGCGCGTCGGCGTTCGCTTCGGCTTCCGCGACGACCTTCTCGTAGACCGACTCGACGTCGTCGGTCTTCGGGAAGTAGTGGCCGGTCGCGTACGGCCGTGCGGCCTCGCGTCGACGCCCGCCGAGAAGCGTCGCGACCGGTTCGTCCCGTAGCTTGCCGGCGAGGTCCCAGAGCGCGAGGTCGATCCCCGAGATCGCCGGAAGCGGAACGACCGTCTGGTAGGTCGCCCGCCCGACGTCGTAGAGGCGGTCGTACAGCCGCTCGACCTCGCGGGGGTCCTCGCCGAGGACGTGCGGGGCGAGCACGGACTCGACAGTCTCGCGGGTCCCCGCCACGGGTCCCCAGCACTCGCCCCAGCCGACGGTCCCGTCGCTCGCTTCGATGCGGACCAGCGTCGCGGTCCGCGTCTCCACCCATGCCTGCGCGTAGCCGAACGGCTCTTCGAGGGGCGCCTCCACGCCGACCGCCTCGACGTGCTCGATGGTGGGATCGCTCATGGCCGTCCCACGCGGGGGCCGAACTAATAGCTGCCCCGCGGCGCGGGGTGTCGGTGTGCGCCGAGGGTCGACTCTCGACCCACCCCCCGCGGGGCGTCCCCCCGTCCGTCGGTCGGTACACAAGCTTTTAGCCCCGGTCCGCGAAGCGCGTGGTATGTCAGACCCTGTCGAGGAATACGAACACCTGACCCCGAACTCTCGCGAACTGTTCGAGGAGGCCCGGAACTACATGCCCGGCGGCGACACCCGGGAGGTGACCTACCACGCGCCGTACCCGTCGTTCGTCGAGGAGGCGTCGGGAACGACGCTCACGACGGCCGACGGCGAGGAACTGCTCGACTTCCTGAACAACTACACGGCGGCGGTGCTCGGACACGCTCCGGAGGCAGTGGTAGATGCCGTCACGGAGCGGTTCGAGCGGGGGAGCGGGTTCGCCGCGCCGACGCGGGAGGCGACCGAACTCGCCCGCCGCATCGTCGAGCGGACGCCCTCGATCGACCACGTCCGGTTCGCCAACTCCGGGACGGAGGCTACGATGAACGCCATCCGGGCTGCGATGGCACACACCGGCCGGGACGACGTCCTGAAGGTCAAGGGCGGGTACCACGGCACCCACGACACGGTGCTCGTGGGCCTCCACGACGACGGTCCGGAGCCGGGCGTTCCCCGCGAGGTCGCCAGGCGAGTCCACACGACGCCGTTCAACGACCCCGACGCGCTGACGGCCGCGTTCGAGCGCCACGGGGCGGACCTCGCCTGCTTCGTCGTCGAGCCGGTGATGGGCCACGGGGGGATGATCCCCGCGACGACCGAGTTCCTCGAGACCGCCCGCGACCTGACCGAGGACACCGACACCCTCCTCGTCTTCGACGAGGTGATGACCTACCGGCTGGCCGTGGGCGGCGCCCAGGAGCGCTACGGCGTGACGCCCGACCTGACGGCGCTCGGGAAGTTCATCGGCGGCGGCCTCCCCGCGGGAGCGTTCGGCGGTCGCGCCGACGTGATGGACGTGTTCGACCCGTCCTCGGAGGGCGTGACCCACTCGGGGACGTTCAACGGAAATCCGGCGACGATGGCCGGCGGCGCGGCGACGCTCGACGCGCTCGACGCCGACGCCATCTCGCGGATAGACGACCTCGGCGCCCGGGCACGCGAGCGGCTCGCCGAGGCCGCAGAGGACGCCGGCGTGCCGATGCAGGTCACCGGGATCGGCTCCTTTTTCAACGTCCACCCCACCGACTCGCCGGTGACCGACTACGCCTCCTCGGCCGCGGGGGACTCCGCGACCAAGCGACTGTTCGTGGAGATGCGCAACCGCGGGGTGTTCCTCGCGCCGCGCGGGATGGGGAACGTCTCGACCCCGATGGGCGAGGCGGAGATAGACCGGCTGGTCGGTGCCTTCGAGGACGCCCTCGGGTCGGTGTCGGCTGAGATCGCCGCCGACTGAACCGACTGCCCTGCTCTGCCCCGTCCCTGTCATACGGTCGTGCGTAATTCTTTGCCGCCTCACAGCCCCTCGTTCCATCCCACCGGTCTCGAGACACCGATCGTGCTAAAGATCGCTGAAAACAGTTACGCACGACCGTATCAGTCCCCCCGACTCCCCCACGCGAACGCCGACCAGCCGCCGTCGGCGGTGAGCACCTCGCCGGTGACGAAGTTGTTCCGCGAGGCGAGGAACAGCGCGCACTCGGCCATCTCCTCCAGCGTGCCGAACCGGCCCAGCGGCGTCCGGTTCTGGATGTCGTCCCGGTCGTAGTCGGCGGTCTCCATCGTCTGCTCGACGAGTTCGGTCATGATGTACCCCGGCGCGAGCGAGTTCACGTAGATCCCGTGTTCGGCCCACTCGACCGCGAGCGTCCGGGTGAGGTTGTCGACCCCGGCCTTCGAGGCGCAGTAGGCCGCCCGCTCGTGGAGCCCCTGACTGCCCATCATACTGGAAACGTTGACGATGGCGCCCCCGTCGCCCTGCTCGATGAACTGTCGGCCGGCGGCTCGACAGCCGAAGTACACTCCCGTGAGGTCCACCTCGAGGACCGAGCGCCAGTCAGTGGGGTCCAGTTCCTCGCTCGGCCCGGTGATGCTGTGGCCCGCGTTGTTGACGAATACGTCGAGGCCGCCGAACTCGTCGACGGCGGCCCCGACGAGCCCCTCGACGGCGTCGTAGTCGCTGACGTCGGCCGCCGCGCCGACCGCCGACCCCCCGGCTTCCCGGATGTCCGCCGCGGCCGCCTCGGCGCGCTCCTCGGACCGCGAGTTCGTGACAACGTTCGCGCCCTCCTCGGCGAACCGCTCGGCGATGGCCTTCCCGATGCCGCCGCTCGATCCCGTGACGATGGCCGTCCGTCCGTCCATGTCTCCCATGACGGGTGACCCATCCGCCCGCCCCGACATAACTACCCGGGGGTGGGCGACGGCGAGATCCGGGCGATGTGGTTGGCCGATGGGGGGCCAGACTCGGGTGGGATCGGATGGGGTGCCGTTCGGCGGCTTCGCCGTGGTTCGAGGG
>JBEPXB010000137.1:0-6899 GCA_041642135.1 Halobacteriales archaeon
CCTCGTCGCGACCGGCACCGACACCGGCGCCACTCCCGCCACCGACCCGGGCTCTCTCCCCCCGGGCGGGTCCGGACGACCCCTCTCCTTCGGACTCGTCCTCGGACGCGACGACGTTCTCGGCGATTTTCCCGGCCGCCTCGTCGACGAGCTGCTCGGAGAACCCGGCCACGAAGCTCAGGACCAGGAGCGCCAGCGGGTTCTGTAGGAGGTCCGCCTCGAACACGACCCCCGCGAACTCCGTCCGGGCGACGAGGAAGAGAAAGAGCGCCGAGACGCCCCCGAACAGCGTGCGCGCGAGGAGCGCCTCCAGCATGAACACCGGCTCCGGGACCGACGGGTCGGTCGTGAGCGAGTAGAACGATCCGAACGAGCGGTACACCATGCTGAACAGCGCGCCGAGCGCCCCCGTGAGCACGACCAGCCCGAGGAACGCGTCGTTCAGGAGGACGCTGCCGGCCGGGACCGAGGTGGCGTTGGTGCTCGTCGCGTCCACCGCATCTAGGAACCCGCTGCTCCCGTCGCCCCCGCCGGAGTCGACGAACCCGATGCCCAGTACGGCAGTCATCCCGACGAGCACGACGAGGAGCACGAGGATCCCACCCCGGAGGAACCGCCTGATCTGGATCGCCCGCTCGTAGCGGCTGACGTTCCACTCGTGGAGCACGCGGACCGCGTAGTAGAGGTCAAGCGGCGACGGCGGGCGGTCGTCCGACTCCCCGAGGTACGACTCGACGAGCTTCCACCGCTGCTTCGGCAGCGACTCCTCGGCGTACGAGCGGATCCGTCGGCTCAGGTTCCGCAGCCGGCTCGAGGTCGGCCCCTCGTCGGTCGCGACCCCCGGGTCGAGATCGAGGCCGAAAGTCCACCCCTCGGCGCGACTGTCGAGGAGGCCGTACAGGAGGACCTCCTGCCGGCTGGCCTCGTAGTACTGCGCGAGGAAGTTCGCGTAGTCCCGCCGGTAGACGGCCTCCCGTGCTCTCTCGAGGTTCGTCATCGCGCGCTCCAGCCGGGACCGGACCTCCCAGCTCGACTCGGGTTCTTCGACCGCGACCTCCTCCAGCAGCGCCAGGTAGTCGCGGATCTCGGCGCGCTCGCGCGCCGCCTGGTCGAGGTATTTCACCTGAGTCTCGGTGAGACGGTACCCCGACGCGGCGACGAGTACGCCGACCCCGGCGGCCACGGCGCCGACGAGGACCACCTGACCCGCAGCCAGGGTCCAGAGCGTTCCGTCCGGGTCGAGGGTTCCGATCCCGGCGACGAGAACCCCCAGAACGACGAGCGTGACCCCGACGACGAAACGGGGCGTCCGCACCCATTCCTCCGGGCGGAGCGACCGCGGTCCGGACCCTGCACCGACATCCTCCTCACCGTTCGTGTCGGTCGTCATGATACTCACCCCGTCCGAACGGACTTAGTTTCTCCCCTCGCCGCGCCGAACACGGCTCCGGACCGCGGCCGAACACGGCGGTCGGTACGCCGGCGCCGGCACACGCCAGCGTCGCCGGTCCGCGCGGTCAGTCCCCGACGAACCGGACGAGAACGTCGTCGACCTCGCGCGGGAACTTCTCCTTTCCGGCGCGGCCGTCCCGGTTCGAGGTGAGGGCGTAGGCGTTCCCGTCCGGCCCCTGGCCGACGTAGCGCACCCGGCCGAGTTCCTCCCTGAAGAGCTTGTGGGAGGTGGCGACGAACCGGCGGTCCATCCAGTCGGCGTCGAACCGGCGGGCGTCACCTCCATCGAGCGGCGGGAGGTCGGCGTCCGGCGGCGAGAGCGTGATCGCGTTGACGTGCATCCCGCGGAGCGTCCCCACCATCAGCCGGTTCCGCCAGGCGGGGACCGCATCGCCGGTGTAGAACACACAGCCCGTCGGCGCCCAGGTCTGGCCACCGGTGTTGACGACCGGCCGGTGGAAGTCGGTGTCGCGGTACTGCTCGGCGTTGCGGGCCTCGGGCCAGCCGTAGTCAGCGCCCCGTTCGAGGAGGTTCACCTCGTCGTGGGCCGTCGGGCCGTGCTCGGTGACGACGGGCGTTCCGTCGGGGAGCCAGGTCACCCCCTGGGGGTTCCGGTGGCCGACCGTGAACACGCGGGGGTCGCCGTCCTCCCACTCGGGGTTCTCGGGGACGGGATCGCCGTCCGGCAGCACCCTGAGCACTTTGCCGCCGAGAAACGAGGGGTCGGCGGACTTCTTCGGCTGTCCGCCGTCGCCGCAGGTCACCCAGAGGTGGTCCATCGGCCCGAACGCGATCCGGCCGCCGTTGTGGAACTGGTTCGCGGGTATCTCGTCGACGACGACCTCCTCCGTGCCGGTGATGTCGTCTGCGGTCACGTCGTAGCGGACGACCCGGTTGTACTGGCCCTCCGGCGCCTCGCTGTCCCGGTAGGTGTAGTAGGCGTAGACCCACGGCTCGTCGGGGTAGGCCGGGTGGACCGCGACGCCGAGCAGGCCGTCCTCGCCGCCGGTCGACCACCAGCCCCCCTCGTCGCCGGGGTCGATGGCCGAGGCGTCGACCACCGCCTCCGGCTCGGCGAGGACGTCCGCCACTCCGCCCTCGACCCGGAGGATGCGGCCGACCCGCTCGGTGACGAACAGGTCGCCGTTCGGGGCGAACGCGAAGTCCCACGGCACCTTCAGCTTCGTGACGACCGGCTCGAACGAGACACCCCCCAGCGGCGAATCCGTCGGGGCCTCCCAGTCGGGGTCGTACCCGGCCCAGTCCGCCAGTTCGTCGGTCGGCCCCGGGGTCGGCGTGGGCGTCGGCGTCCTCGTGTTACTGCCGAGGATCCCCGTACAGCCGGCCAGGCCGGCGCTCGCGCCCGCACCGAGCGCGGCGAGGAGTCGGCGTCTCGTCGGGGAGGGCTGCTCCATACCAGCCGTTCGGGACCGCACCGGTGAAAACTTGATGATACGCCCGCCGGCTTGCGGGTACCCCTCCCGACACCGTCTCGCGACGGCGAGAGCGGCCCGACGCCCCCGACGGCGGTCCGTCACGGCGCTCGGACGGACTCGGCGGCCCGATGCGCGTCCGTGGCCGTCCCGGTCGTCGTGCCTGCCCCGACCGATCCCCGGACTTGCCCGGATCGAACCCCCTCGAGACGCGGACTACGGGACGACGCTCGGCTGATCGCTGCTCTGGTCCGGACTCGTGACGCTCCTGCTCGCCGCCATCCCCGGCGACCTCTGGGGGGTGTCCTCCTGCTCCTCGCGGGGGTCGGCGTCCTCTACGCACGCCGGTAGTCAGCAGGTTATCGCACGGCCGAACTCGACGCCCGCGAGAGCAGGTAGACCGCGACTCCCCCCAACAGGAGGTCCAGCGCCAGCAGCACCGCCAGCGCGGGCACCAGCGTGTGCAGGATCCCCTCGAATCCGGGGACGTCGACGACGGTGATGACGTCCCGGCCGAGGACGATGGCTCGGGCCGCGTCGACGCCGTAGGTGACGGGGTTGACCGTCGCGAACCCCTGTATCCACCCCGGCAGGCGCTCCAGGGGGATGAACGCGCTCGAGAGGAACAGTAGCGGGAACTGCAGCAGGTTCGCGCCGATGATGGTCGACTCCTGGTCGCGGGTCACGAGCGCCAGGGCGTTCGAGAACGCCGCGAACCAGAGCGAGAACACCACCCCGACGGCGACGACGCCGAGCGCGCCCGCGAGCCCCGTCGCCACCTCCGCGCCGAGCGCGACGCTCAGCGCGAGGACGACCGCGATCTGGACGGCGATGCGCGAGAGTTCGGCGAGCGTCTTCCCGAGGAAGACCGCCGCCCGGTTCATCGGGCTCACGAGTACCTTCTCGAACATCCCGTTCTCGATGTCGTTGACGAGTCCCACGCCGGAGGTGACGGCGGCCGCAAGCGCCACCTGGATCGCGATGGCCGGCGCGAGGTACGTCTCGTAGTTCAGCCCCGGCGCCCCGAGCGCCCCCTCGACCACGCCGCCGAACACCTGGGTAAACAGCACGAGGAAGATGACCGGCTGGACCAGCGACACCACGAGCACGAACGGGTTGCGGACCGCCTTCAGGTTCCACCGCTTGTAGTTCACCCAGACGTCGCCGAGGAAGGTGTTCGAGGAGCGCTCGGCCTCGCCGACCCTCGCACCGGCGGACCCGGTCCCGTTCGTCCCGGTCGTCGTGCTCACTCGGTCACCCCCGTCCCGCCGGCGGCTTCGGCGGACGCCGACTCGGCCTCGAGGTCCACGTGCTCGCCGGTGATGGCGAGGAACACGTCGTCGAGCGTCGGCGCGTGGACGTTGAACCCGACCACCTGGAGCCCCGCATCGCGGAGCGCCACGAGCAGGTCGGTCCCGCGCTCGCGGGCCCGCCGCGAGGTGACGCTGATACCCTCGGCGGTCGGCTCGACGGTCGCTCCCGCCTCGAACAGCCCCGACCCGCGGGCGACCTCGACCGCCCGCTCGCGTTCGTCCTCCCCCTCGGCGAGGTCGATGTCGAGCACCTCGCCGCCGACCCGCCGCTTGAGTTCGGCGGGCGACCCCGTCTCGACGATGCGCCCGTCGAGGATGACCGCGATCCGGTCACAGAGCTGGTCGGCCTCCTCCAGGTACTGGGTGGTGAGGAAGACGGTCGTCCCGGCGTCGTTGATCTCCCGGAAGTAGTCCCACAGCCGGTTGCGGGCCTTCGGGTCCAGCCCCGTCGTCGGCTCGTCGAGGAACACCAGCGGCGGGTCGTGGACCAGCGCGGTCGCCGAGTCCAGCCGTTTCTTCATCCCGCCGGAGAACTCCTCGGCGCGCTTGTCCGCGACGTCGGCCAGGTCCACGAGGTCGAGCAGTTCGGTTATCCGCTCGCCGCGCTCGCCCCGCGGGACGCCGTACGCCTCGCACGCGAACCGGAGGTTCTCCCGGGCGGTGAGTTCGGGGTCGATGCTCGTCTCCTGGGCCATGTAGCCGACGGTCTCGCGCACCGCGCGGGCCTCGCTCGTCACGTCGAACCCGTTGACGCGAACCCGGCCGGCCGTCGGCCGGAGCAGCGTCGTCAGCGTCTTGATCGTCGTCGTCTTCCCTGCCCCGTTCGGGCCCAGGAAGCCGAAGAACTCCCCACGGGGGATCCGCAGGTCGACCCCCCTGACGGCCTCGGTCCCGTCCGAGTACGTGACTTCGACGCCCTCCGCGTCGACGGCGTCCGGTCCGTCCGGCCCCGCATCGCGTTCGGTCGCGTCGCTCCCGTGCCGCATCGCCCGCGTGTACCTGTCCTGGTCCCGATTCATGGCTGTCTGCCGTCCGTCTCGCCGACGGTTCGCGTGCTCACCGCTCGGTCCCGGGTTCGAGGCTGTGGTCCTCGCCCCATCGGTAGAAGTGGCCGAAGGCGGGGAACAGCGCCCGTGCCTCCGCAGTCGTCTCGTACTCGACCCGCGGCGGTACCTCGTCGTAGGCCCGCCTGGTCAGCAGACCTGCGGCGGTCAGCTCCTTCAGCCGCTCGGAGAGCGTGTTCGGCGGGGTGCCCAGCCGCTCCTCCAGCTCCGAGAACCGCAGCGGCCCGTCGGCGAAGGCGAACTCCTTGAGCACCGCCATCGCGTGGGCCCGGCCGAGGAGTTCGAAGAGGTCCGAGACGGTCCGTTCGACCCGCTCGCGCTCGGCGGGCGAGAGCGCGTCGCGCCGCGCCCGCGCTGCCTCCGGGCCCCGGTCGGCCGCCGGAGGCTCCTCGAGGGGCGAGGAGCAGTCGGTCGGCTCGTGCTTCACGACTGCCCGTACGGTCCGTTCCGACTTATACTTGCGGAATCGAATCCTTGAACCAGACGGCTCGTGAGGCCCAATACTTCGATACTTCGAAGTCAATAGTATATCCGACCCGACGTCCTACTCCGCCCCATGCGAATAGCCGTCTTCGGGGCGACCGGTCGGACCGGCGCCCCGTTCGTCCGACGGGCGCTCGACACCGGCCACGATGTCGTCGCGCACGTGCGTTCCCCGGAAACGCTCGAGACCGTGGACGTCCGGTTGACCGTGGTCGAGGGCGACGCCTACACCGGCGAGGGCGTCGCCGAGGCGGTCGAGGGAGCCGACGCCGTCGTCAGCCTCCTCGGGCAGGGCGACGGGAGCCCCGACGACCTGCTGACGGTCGCCGGCGAGCACGTCACGACCGCGATGGCCGAGGCCGGCGTCGACCGGTACGTTACGCTCGTCGGTGCCGGCGTCCGCGAGGAGGGGGAGTCCCCCTCGCTCTCCGGTCGGGTGATGGGCGGCCTGCTGAAACTGCTCGCCCGCGAGGTGCTGGCCGACGCCGAGGAGCACGTCCGGCGCGTGCGGGCGACCGACCTCGACTGGACGGTCGTCCGGGCGCCGCGGCTCACCGAGGGCGACCCCTCGGGCTACCGCGCCGGCGACATCGACCTCGGGTTCGAGTCCGTCTCGCGGACCGACGTCGCCGCGTTCTGTCTCGAGTGCATCGAGGAGGGCGCGTACGTCCACGAGATGCCGAAGGTCGGTTCTGCCTGACCCGTGCGCGTCCTCGTCACCGGCGCCACGGGTACGACGGGCGCCGCGGTGGTCGACGAACTCGCGGGGCGGACCGACGACGACCTCGAGCTGCTCGCGGCAACCCGCGACCCCGACGGGTACGACGGATCCCGAGCCGCCGAACCGGTTCGGTTCGACGTCACCGATCCCGATACCTATGACGCGCTCGACGGCATCGACGCCGTCTACCTCGTCCGCCCGCCGGCGGTGGGGAACGTCGAACGCGACCTCTTTCCGGTCGTCGATGCGCTCGAGGATCGTGGGGTCCGACGTGTCGTCCTCCTCTCGGTACTCGGTGTCGAGCGGGCCCCGTTCCTCCCGCACCGCCGTCTCGAGCGGCGACTCGAGAACTCGCCGCTCGACCGGACGTTCCTCAGGGCGGCGTACTTCCTCCAGAACCTCGAAACCGTCCACGCGGCCGAGATACGCCGGG
>JBEPXB010000138.1:0-6895 GCA_041642135.1 Halobacteriales archaeon
GTAGAACTCGACGTTGGTGTCGAGGCGGTGGTCCGGCCGGTGTTCGGCGAGCAGGTCGCGAGCGTCGCGTCCGACAGCCGACGCTGCCGGTGGAGGCGCTCGCGGAGCGACTCCAGTTCCTTGCGGGTCGGCAGCCGGTCGTTCCAGAGGAGGTACAGCGTCTCCTCGAACGTCGCCCGGTCGGCGAGTTCGGCGACGGGGAACCCGCCGATGACGAGTTCGCCCGTCTCGCCGTCGATGCGCGAGAGCCGCGTCTCGGCCGCGATCACGCCCTCGAGTCCGGGGTGGTAGTCGTCGCTCTCCTCGTCGGCGTCCGGATCGACCTCCCGGTCAGTCATGCCCCGGTGGTCGGACGCGGGACCGTATGAGCCTTGCCCGCGCCCCGGGTTCCACGACATCCAGCGTAGTCCGAACGCCACGCCCGACCCGACCCGACCCGGCCCGGAGACCGCCGACTCCCGAGGGTCGTCCTCGCTCGGGTCTCTCCCGGTCACTACTTGCCGTTCGTGGACTCGCCGCCCTCGACCCCCATCGCCGCGAACAGCTTCGTCCGGACGGCGTTCTCGGTCAGGTCGAGCAGCGTGTCGCGCTTGCCCTCGCTCGTCTCCAGGCCGGTGAAGATGCCGAGCGGGATCTCGACGGTCGCCTCCGTCGAGTGGCCGACCGCCTCGCCGATGTCCCCGAACGCGTCCTGGAGGACGTTCCCGATGTTCATCCGGATGTCCTTCGAGCGGGCGACGAGGTGGATGGTGTTGTCGGCGATGGCGAAGACCGCCGTCGTGGTGATCCCCTCGAGGTTCAGTAGTTGTTTCGCGGCCTGCGAGAGCGCGTCGCGGTCGCGGATGAACCCGGCGTTCGAGACGAGGTGTGACCCCTTCACGTCGCGGTTCTGGATGGCCTCGGCGAGCACGTCGAGCGTCTCCGGCGAGAGCGACGGCGACTCCACCTGCTCGAGGGTGTCGTGGTTGGCGAACGGGTAGAGGTACGCCGCGGCCGTCAGATCGGCCGGCGTGGTGTCACGCTTGAAGTCCAGGGTCTCGGCGCGGATGCCGTAGAGCAGCGCCGTCGCCACCTCCTCCGAGAGGTTGAGATCGAACTCCTGGATGTACTTCGTCATGATGGTCGAGGTCGAGGAGACGTTCGGGCGGACGTCCATGAACTCGGCGTCGAACTCGAGGTCCGGCTCGTAGTGGTCGATGAACACGTCCGGGTCCCGCGGGAGGGTGTACTCGGAGGCCTTCGCGTAGTCGACGAGCGCGAGCGTGTCGTAGGCCGAGAGGTCCTCCTCGTCGAGCGGCGAGAGTTCGATCCCCAGCAGATTGACGAACGCCCGGTTCTCCTGGTGGCCGATCTCCCCCTCGTAGAGGATGTGGGTGTGGACGTCGAGCGACTCGGCGATGGCCTGGAGCGCCACCGCGGAGGCGATCGAGTCCGGGTCGGGCGAGCGGTGGGCGACGACCGCGAGCGTGTCGCCGCTCGTCAGTACCTCCCGGAGCTGTTTGGCCTTGTACTCGAGTTCGCCCGTCTCGAGGGCCCGGAGCGCCGAATCGGCGATCACGGCCGAGGGGTTGATCACGACGTCGACCCCGAGTTCGGTGAGTTCGTCGGCCGTGACCGGGTCCGAGGCGCGGACGATGATGAACTGGTCGCCGCCGCGCTGGCGGATGTTCCTGACGGCGGCCTTGTTCGCCTCGACGTCCGAGGAGAGAACCAGGATGACGTCGCGCTCCGAGACCATCTCGGCGACGCCCTCCTCGGAGATGTCCGCGGTCCGGGCGTCGAGGTCCTGGTCCCGGAGCGCCTCGACGCGGCCCTCGTCGCGGTCGAGGATGAGGACGTCCTTTCCCTCGTCCTCGAGCTCCTCGGCCACCGCGTGCCCGACGCTCCCGCACCCCAGGATGGCGTAGGTAGACATCGAGGCCATCGTCGTGACGCTGCTCATTACCGGCGGTTCGGTCGGCTTGCTACAAAAAGCTCCGTACTTCGGCCGTACTTGGGGTCCGGGGGGTCCCGTCCCTGTTCCACGACCCCCGCGCGGAGTTAAGTGGCTGGACGCGGTACCACGGGGCGTGTACCGCGCGAGCGACGAGGTCGAACAGGAGGCCTGGCTCGCCCGGCTCGACCGGGCGGCCGACCGGCTGGAACTCGGGAGCGACGCCCGGTCGCGGGCCGCCGACCTGTTCCTCTCGACGCTGCCGGAGGCCGACCGCTCCAAGCGGGCGACGATGGCCGCGGCGCTCTACGTCGGCTGTCTCGTCGCCGGGGAGCGCCGGGCCCAGGGCGAGGTGGCCGAGGCCGCCGGTGTCTCGCGGCTCACCGTCCAGGGCCGGTGGAAGGAGCTGATGGAGGAGGCCGGACTGGAGCCCCCGTCCTGGTGACCCGAAACCGTCCGACCGTCCGTATCAGTGGTCGGCTGGGCGGCGGCCCTCGCGGGCCGGCGTGAGGTTGCCGTGTTCGTCGATCTCGCCGTTGACGATGCGCGTCGAGGAGATGATCTCGCCGTCCTCGGCGTAGACGTGGTCGACGACCTCGACCTCGAGCGGCTCGAGGCCGCTCTCGCGGCGCTCGTCGTTGACCATCCGGGCGCCCCGCTCGGTCTCCGGCGAGACGATGAGCACGTCGAACCCCGGTTCGGTGGCGACGCCGGTCGGCTCGTGGAGTTCGCGGATCTCGTAGGCGCGGTCGTACTCCTCGGCGTACCGCTGGAGCTCCGCCTCGAGTTCCTCGTAGCGGTCCTCGTAGCTCCGGACGAACCGGTCGGCGTTCCTGGTCTTCGGAGCGAGCTCGTCGCTGGTGAGGCCGACGGTCACGTCGCCCAGCTCGAACGCCCGGTCGAGCAGCGCGCGGTGGCCGTCGTGCATCGGGTCGAACGTCCCGCCCAGCACGACCTGCATAGCCCGCCCCACGGAGTCGGGTCGCTTAGTCGCTTCGACTCGACCGCCGGCGGGCGCGTCGGCGATACCGTGGCGAACGCGCGCCGCCCGTCGGGTTACGCCGAACCGGAGAGGAGCAGCGACTCGCAGAGCGCGTCCACCCCCGACTCCTCGCGCAGTCGGCGTTGCCGGGTCGCGCCGCCCTCCCGGTCGAGAACGTCGAGAACGCCGTCGACGCCGAGCCGGTCGGCCTCGCGCTCGACCGCCCGGTCGAGCGATATCGTCCCCGAGCCGTCCTGCCGGAGGAACGAGGCCTCCCGCCCCCGACGGACCGCACGCCACTTGTTCTCGTCGAGCACCTCCCGTCGGGGCTGGGGGATCGTCTCGCCGTCCTCGTAGCGCTCGGCGAGGTCCAGCACGAGCGCGTGGACGTACTCGACGAACGCTATCGTGACCTCGGGATCGGCCTGGGCGTCCGGCGCCCGCACCTCGACGGTCCCGTGGCCGGAGTGGGGCCGAACGTCGTACCAGAGCTCGCCGCGGTCCTCGATCGAACCCGACTCGACGAGGGTTCGCTCGAGATCGGCGTAGGCCTCGAACGAGTCGAACGTCGTGGGCATCCCCGTGTTCGGGAGCCCCTCGAAGATCTTCGCTCTCGCCGACTCCAGGCCGGTGTCGAACCGGCACCAGTACGGCGAGTTCGCCGACAGCGCGAGCAGCACCGGACAGTGCCAGCGGACGGCGTTGGCGATCCAGGTCGCCTTGTCCGCGTCGTCGACGCCGACGTGGACGTGCAGCCCCGCCGTCGTGTTCCGGTGCTGTGGATACTGGATCCGCTCTAGCTGCGAGCGGTAGCGGGGCTTCTCGGCGTGCTCGAGTTCCCGCCAGTCCGCCGCCGGGTGGAGCCCCGCCGCGGCGACCCCGAAGCCGTGTTCGGCGGCGTACTCGACCAGCGTCTCCCGGACCGCGTACACCCCCTCTTCGGCCGCCGAGGGCGACTCGGCCGTCGGGATCTGCGTCTCGATCACGAACTTGAACAGCTCGTGGTCGAGCCGTCCCTCCAGGATGTCGGGCGGGTCGGCCCCGTAGACGAGCCTGTCCGTCCCGGAGACGGGCCGTCCGTCGGCGTCCACCACGAAGAACTCCTCCTCGACGCCGACGGTTCCCATCCGGTCGAACGCGCCGGCCGACCCGAGTTCCTCCATGCAGTGGTCGTGTGACTCCCGCCCGCTAAAACGTTCCCCTCGTGCGGTCGGCCCGCCCGACCGCCCCCCGCTATCGCTCGCGGTTCTCGGGTCACCGCTCGTTCTTTCGGGATGCTCCTCCCGGTCGCGTCCCGCCTTCCCTCCGGTCGCCGCTCGCCCGCCCGAGACGTTTCCCTTCGGTCACGCCCGTTCGTCCTACCTGGGTCGTGCCACGACCCCCAGGTGGTCCTCGTGGAACCCGTCGAGCCGCTCGGTCTCCAGCACCTCGTACCCCTCGCGGAGCCGGTCGAGCGTCCGCTCGAACACCTCCCGGGGCTCGGCAGTCACGTCCTCGCTCCTCGCTTTCACCGCCAGCAGGAGTCGGCCGTCCTCCCCGAGGAACCGCCGGTTCGAGAGCGCGACTCCGGCCTGCCCCCGGGTCGCGACGTCCTGCACCACGACGTCGACGGGTTCGACCACGTGCGCGTAGGTCTCGGGTCGCCGGGCGTCCTTCAGCAGCGGGAAGAGGTTCCCGCGGGGTTCGCAAACGTCCAGCAGGTCCCGTGCCGGCCGGGCGGCGAACTCGACGGCGTACGTCGGTCCCGAGAAGTCCGCGACGTGCGAGACGGTCGTCCCGCTCGCCGCCCCGAGATACAGGACCGTCTCCCCGCCCGAGAGCCCGAGGTCCATCCCCCGATCGATCATCGCGGCGAGCTTCGACCGGTGGGGGTCCCACGCCCGCCACTCTCCGTCGGTCGGCTCGCCGTAGGCCGGCGGCCCCCGGGTGGCGAGACGCCCGCGCCCGTCGAACGAGCGTCGCTCGACGCCCGCGGGGAGCGAGGGGCTCACGACCCGTCACCCCCCGCCTCGCCCTTGCTGTCCCCCTCGCTGCCCGCCCTCCTTGCCCGGATCGTCTCGATGCGCTCGCGGAGCTGTTCGTCGAGTTCGGGTTTCCGCTCGCCGGAGTAGTGGTCGACCCGTGCGGCGATGGTGAGCTTGCCGGCCACCGCCCGGGCGGCCGATCCCCGGTCGTCCGGGTGGGTCCCCCGTACACCCTCGTGGGTGTAGATGACGCCGTGTTTCGGAGACGGGGCGTGACCCCGGAGGTGTGCGAACAGCGCCTCCTCGGCGCCGAGCACCTGGACGGTGCCGCTGGGTTTCTTCGCGAGCGACTCGAGCCCGCCGGCGAGCGAGATCAGCCGTGCGGCGAGGACGGGACCGGCCATCGCGGAGAGGTTCGGCGCCACTTCGGGGGCCGTCCGCTCGACCTCGGTCCGGAGCGCCGCGGCCTCCTCGTCGAGGCCGCGGACCCGAGCGGCGAGCGACCGAAGGGGTTCGGTGGCGTCCTCGCGGTCGGCCACCTTCCGGGCGCCCTCGACGCCCTCCCCGGCGTCGTCGAGAAGACTCCCCGCCCACTCGGTCACCCGCTCGGCGAGTTCGTTGGCTACGCGGTCACAGTCGTCCATCGCCCGCACCGCGTGTATCAGCTGCCGGTCGCCCGCCCGCTCGCGCTCGCGGACGGCCTCGCGGGTCGCGCGGACCGTGGCCTCGCGGAGCGCCTCGTAGTACTCCCGCTCGCTCCCGACGACCCCCGACTCCACCGCGAGGGTCGGCCAGTCGCGGGGCGTCTCGGCGCGGCCGTCGCGAACCGCCGCGGCGGCCGCCTCCGTGTCGTCCGGGTCCATCCCCGCGAACCAGCCGGACCCCTCGGGCGATGCGTCGGTCATATTCGTGCGTTCAGACCCGGCAGGTAAATCGGTTGTCGATGCGACCCGTCACCCCTCGCTCCCGTTCCCGGAGCGCCACACCGCGGCCTCGTTCGCCCGCGCCGCGACCCTCGTCGCCATCAGCCGGAACGCGTCGCGGGCGATGGCCTCGGCCTCGTTCCCGGGCGTCCGGACGGCGACCGGCGGCCGTCGTCCCTCGCGTTCGCGCTCCGCCCGCGTCCGGGGGAGCTGGAGGCGACCGACCAGGGGGACGGAAACGCCCGAGGGGGTCGTCTCCTCGTCCTCGTCGAGCGTGTCGACCACGGGGTCGAGCGGGAGCCGACCGAGCACGGGCACCTCGAACTCGGCGGCGAGGGTCTCGCCCCCGCCCTCGCCGAACGGCTCGTGGACCTCGCCGCAGTCCGGACAGCGGAACCACGCCATGTTCTCGACGACCCCGAGGACGGGCACGTCGTAGCGGGCGAACCCGGTGAGCCCGCGGGCGGCGTCGTCGACGGCGACTTCCTGGGGGGTCGTGACGATCACCGCTCCCGCCACGGGCAGGTTCTGGACCAGCGAGAGCTGTGCGTCACCCGTCCCCGGCGGGAGGTCGACGACCAGGTAGTCGAGCGCCCCCCAGACGACGTCACCGAGCAGTTGTTTGAGGAACTCGTCGACCAGCGGCCCGCGCCAGATCACCGGGTCCTCCTCCCCGGCGACGAACCCCATGCTCATGACCCGAACCCCGTGGGCCTCGGGTGGGACCATCTCGTCGTCCGCGTTCGTCGGCGCCGACCGGTCGCCGACCCCGAGCATCGTCGGCGCGTTCGGGCCGTAGACGTCGGCGTCCAGGAGCCCGACGGCGGCGCCGGCGTCGGCGAGCGCCACGGCGAGGTTCACCGCCACCGTCGACTTGCCCACGCCGCCCTTCCCGGAGGCGACCGCGACCACGTTCCGCACGTCGGGCACCAGTTCCACGCGCTCGCCGGCGTCGAGCGGGTCCGTACGCCACACGACCGAGACGCGTTCGACCCCCTCGACGCCCGATGCGGCGTCGGTGATCCCCCGTTCGATCGTCTCGCGGACGTCCTCGCCCGGGACCGGCAGGCCGACGACCACCTCGGCGGTCCCG
>JBEPXB010000139.1:0-6890 GCA_041642135.1 Halobacteriales archaeon
CGACGCCGAGGGGGAGGTGGCGTACCTCGCCGAACTCGCCGTCGCGCCCGGACACCGGCGGCGGGGCCACGGCTCCGCGCTGCTGTCCGCCCTTCTCGCCCGGCTCTCCGACCAGGAGGTGCTCAGGCTGACGACGCGAGCCGACGACGACCGGGCACGGGCGTTCTACGAGTCGGCGGGGTTCGACCTCGTCCGGACCCTGCCCGACCACTACGCGGACGGCGACGGCGTGCTGTACGAACGGCGGCTCTGATCGGCGAGCGGCGCGCCGACGGGCGTTCCGGCGGCGCATAGGGGGTGTTGTAACGATTTACCGCCGATCATCGACTCGTGGGGTGATCGCGGTAAAAAGCGACGACAGGCCGTATCAGTCGGCGTCGGCCGGCTGGAGGAACCGCTCGGCGGTCCGGACCCGGACGCCCGTCGGCTTCTTCACGAAGTCGCCCTCCGAGCGAGCGATGACCTGCTCGACGCCGCGCTGGGCACAGACGTCGAGGACCCGCTGGGTGAGTTCGCCGTCGAGGACGAGCGCCGAGGGAACGCGCTCGGCGTCCCGCACGAGGTCGAACGCCTCCCCGGCGTCGGCCTCGGCGAGCGAGGTCATCTCGGCGTCGAGCAGCCTCGCGAGGCCGGTGTCACCCTCGACGACCGCGCGGACGTGCCCGCGGAGCGTCACCGGCTCCCCCTCCTCGTGGACCTCGGCGTCCCTCGCCGAGGTCCCGTCGGCCGAGGACGACCCCGCTGTCGATCCGTCGGACGCCCCGGCTTCCGGGTCCACCCCGTCGCTCCCCGCCGGGCCGCCGGTGGGTGTGTCGTCGGCCCCGGACTCGTCCGTCCCCTCGCCGTCACCGGATGGGCCGGTCGACTCCCCGGTCGAGGCGTCCGGCGGGCTCTCCGTGTCGGCCGACGGCTCGGCGTCGTCCGGGGCGGGGGCGGCGCTCCCGTCGATCGCGGCGAGCTCCTCCGCGGTCCCGGCCTCGCGCCGTTCGAGGAACTCCTCGTGGGTCACCTTCTCGCGGAGGGCGGCCATCACCTCGTGGCGGTCGAGGTCCTCGACCGACCGGCCCTCCGGCGCGGTCGCCACGAAGTCGATGTCGCCGACCTGAGCGAGTTCCTTGAGGATGAGGTCGCCCCCCCGGTCCCCGTCGAGGAACGCCGTGACGGTCTTCTCCCGCGTGAGCTCCGCGACCGCCTCGGGGACGTCCGTCCCCTCGACAGCGACGGCGTTCTTGATGCCGTACTTCAGCAGCTGGAGGACGTCCGCCCGGCCCTCGACGACGATGATGGCGTCGGACTCCTCGACCCGCGGGCCGGCCGGGTAGCCCTCGTATTCGGTGATGTCCTCGACGCGGATCGACCGGCGGACCTCCTCGATGAGCTCGTCGCTGGTCATCACCGAGCCGTCGAACGACTCCCGGAGGAGCCGTTTCGCCCTATCGACCACCTCGCGCCGGCGGGCCGACCGGACGTCCTCGATGTTCCGGATCTCGATGGTCGACCGGCAGGGGCCGATCCGGTCGATGGTCTCGAGGGCCGCCGCCAGGATGGCCGTCTCGACCTTGTCGAGGCTCGTGGCGATCGTGAGTTCGCCGAACGACTGGCCGCCCTCGCTGGCGATCTCGACGTCGATCCGCCCGACCTTCGAGGACTCCTGGAGGTCCCGTATCTCGAGCTGGTCCCCGAGCAGACCCTCGGTCTGCCCGAAGACCGCCCCGACCACGTCGTTGCGCTCGACCACCCCGTCGGCTGCGATGTCCGCGTGAATGAGGTACTTGGCTGTGTCCTGCATGTGTGAAACTCCCCGTGAAGGGCGTGTATCGTGAATCGACCATGAGTGAACGCATGGTCATCACCTACGGACGGGCGCTCGACGGTTAAAGCGTACGGACCGCCGTTCCCGGTCGTTCCACACCTCTCGGTGGCGCTCGTCGTCCGTCGGGCCGGGGGATCCGTCCACCCTCGCCTTCCCCGGCGGGGGACGAGTCAAGTTCCCGGACCCCGACCCGCCGGCATGGGCATCGACGAACCCGACATCGACCCCGCCCGCTTCCTCGAGGACGTCGAGGTGCGCGTCGGAACGGTGCGGGAGGCCGAGCCGTTCCCCGAGGCCCGAAAGGACCTGTGCAAGCTGACCGTGGACTTCGGGACCGGGACGCGGCGGTCGGCCGCGGGCCTCACGGACAACTACGATCCGGACGAGCTGGTCGGGTCGCAGGTCGTCGCGGTCGTCAACCTCGGGACCGTGGTCGTCGCGGGCTTCGAGTCGGACTGTCTCGTCACCGGCGTCGACGACGGTGATGGAGGGGTGGTCCACCTCGCACCCGAACGCGAGGTACCCGACGGCACGCGGGTGTACTGATAGATATCAGCAAAAGTCTCCAGAGGCTCGATTGACGTATTCGTCCGTGGCTGATAGAACTGCCGTGCTGGGTACAGGGCGCCTATATTGCAGAGTTTTGAAAATTCCGTCGCGCTTATTTCCGCGCGTCTATAGCGTCAGAACCATCGGAGACTGGGATATCACGCCTCAGACTAGCTTATATACTCTGGGCACTTACGAATAATGGTTATAAATTATGGCAGCTACTGCAGTCAGCACACAAAGTATCGACCTCGTTCACCAATTCATGGACGATGTAATAGTCGACCGCGATTACGGTCGTATTGCTGACCTCTCTGAAGACTTCGTTCAGCATGACCTTGTGAGGGGTATGGATGTCCACGGCCACGACGAATTCGAAGAGATGCGGCGGATGTTCGACACCGCATTCTCCGACCCCCGGAGAACCAACGTGCTGTCGTTTGCGTCCGAGGACGGCGAATACGTCTGCTCGGTAGACACGCTTCAGGCCACCCACGACGGCGAGTTCGTGGGGATCGCCCCGACCGGTGCCTCCATCGAGATCAAGGCCGTCACTATGTACCGAATCCAGAACGAACGAATCGCGGAGATGTGGAATCTCGGGGATTGGTTCGGCCTCCTCCAGGGGATCGGAGCCGTCCCTCCGTTAGACGAACTCGCAGCCTGATTGCTCGGGTCCGGGGATCAGTCTCCCAATTTTTCGTGCTGAATAGGCCCTCTACGTCTCGGCACGCTGATTTCAACAAATCAGAATTTCGTTAAGTTGGCGAGTACGAAGACTTCTATTAAGCCCTGTGAGGCCGACACCAGTCGGGACCGGTCGGTTCCAGCACCGTCGACGGTCCGCCCGGCATTCCGCCGCCTCGCCCGACCTTATGAAGAGAATTATTCTTCGAAGAGGCATCGGTAACGAATAATTAGTAACACTTAGGTCGGATAGGTGATTAGCAACCACCAACATGGTCGGCAACACGGAGAAAGTCCTGTGGGGCGTCGTCGCCCTCGTCCTGGTCGCGCTGGCGATCCCGTGGTTCATGTGGCGCGACGGGAGCGTGGCGTTCGGCCTGCCGGTGTGGCTCTGGTGGCACGTCGGGTGGATGGCGCTCGCGGCCGCCGTCTTCGGACTGTTCGCGAACCGCGCGTGGGGCATCGGGATCGAGGAGGGTGCGTGAGATGAGCCAGCTCGCCACCCAGGTGGCGGTGCTCGGCGGCTACCTCGTGGTCGCCCTCGCGGTGGGGCTGGTCGCCTACCGCCTCACGTCGGACACCGCCGAGGACTACTACCTCGCCGGCCGCACGCTCGGGACCGTCGTCCTGCTGTTCACGACGTTCGCGACGCTCCTGTCGGCGTTCACGTTCTTCGGCGGCCCGAACCTCGCCTACAGCGCGGGCCCCGAGTGGATCCTCGTGATGGGGCTGATGGACGGCGTGCTGTTCGCCGTCCTCTGGTACGTCGTCGGCTACAAGCAGTGGCTCGTCGGGAAGAAGGGCGGCTACGTCACGCTCGGCGAGATGCTCGGGGACCGCTTCGGGTCGACGGGGCTCCGTTTATTGGTCGCAGCCATCTCGATCTTCTGGCTGTTCCCGTACGTGATGCTCCAGCAGAAGGGCGCCGGCCAGGCGCTCGTCGGGCTGACCGACGGCGCGGTCCCGTTCTGGGTCGGCGCCGGCGGTATCACACTGTTCATGGTGATCTACGTCGCCGTCTCGGGGATGCGCGGGGTCGCCTGGACCGACACCCTCCAGGGGGCGTTCATGCTCGTCCTCGTGTGGGGTGCCGTCGTGTGGGTGCTGTCGGCCGTGGGCGGCGCCGGCGAGGCGACCGCGGCGCTCGCGGAGGCGAACCCCGAGTTCCTCAGACTGGGTGGTGGGCTCTACTCGCCGGAGTGGATGATCTCGACCGCCGTGAGCATCGCGTTCGGGGTGACGATGTTCCCGCAGATCAACCAGCGGTTCTTCGCCGCTCGCTCCAAGACGGTCCTCAAGCGCACGTTCACCCTCTGGCCGGTCCTCGTGCTGCTGCTGTTCGTCCCGGCGTTCATGCTCGGCTCCTGGGCCGTCGGCCTCGGCGTCCAGGTGCCCGAGGGCGGCAATGTCGTCCCCGCACTGCTGAACGAGTACACGCCGGCGTGGTTCGCCGCGCTCGTCATCGCGGGGGCGCTCGCCGCGATGATGTCTTCGTCCGATTCGATGCTCCTCTCGGGGTCGTCGTACCTCACGCGGGACATCTACCGACCGTTGGTCGAGAACGCCACCCGCGAGGACCTGGTCGCCCGGGTCGGCGTCGCCGCCTTCGCCACGCTCTCGTTCGTCGCGTCGCTCTACGCGCCGGGGACGCTCGTCGAGATCGGCAACACCGCGTTCGGCGGGTTCGCCCAGCTCGCGCTCCCGGTGATGGTGGCGCTCTACTGGGCCCGGACCACCCGGACGGGAATGGTCGCGGGCGTCGGCGGCAGCCAGCTGTTCTACCTCGCGAGCGTCTTCCTCCCGTTCGTTCCCGGCACCTACTTCGGCGGCTGGCAGGCCAGCGTCGTCGGGATGCTCCTCGGGCTCGCGCTCACCGTCGGCGTCTCGCTGGTCACCTCGCCCGCGTTCGGGGAGGACCGCACGGTCTACTTCGAGGGGCTCCGCGCCGACTGAACGGGGTCTCCGACCCCGCCGACTAGAAGATGTAGGGGTCGTCCGGCCCGACCGCGTCGGGAACCACCCACATCCCGTCGGCGTCCTTCTCGACCTCGCCGTTGGCGCGGAGGTCCTCGAGGATGTCCTCGACCTCCTCGACCTGGTAGCGCAGCGCGGTCGCGATCCCGCGCGCGCTCGTTCCCTCGCTCTCGGCGACGACCCGCACGACCTCGTCGGCCGGTGTCTCCTCGTCGTCCTCCCAGCTCCCCGTTCCGCCCTCTAAACCGTTCATATCTCACCTCTGAGAGGCCCACATATGAATCCGCTGGTCGTGTCAGGCTCCGGACGGCGCCCGTCGACGACGCTCGTGGTCCGGCGGCCCCGGGATCGCCTCGACCGGCACGCGGCGGATCGCCGGTCGTGGTCTACCCCCGTCCGCGACACGTTCTTATCCTCGGGTGACATATGATGGCGGACTCTCCGGAGTCACCGATCACGATGTCCCACCTCACCCACGTTCGTCCGATCAGAACCCGCCAGGATCCCGGCGCCGTCGTGGCGCTCGTAGGCGGGCTCCCGTTCGCTGTCGACCCACCCGTCGACGTCCGCTGGCCCGACCCGCTCTGGTTTCTGGGACGGGAGCTGGTCGTCCCCGGCCCTGTCCTGTTCGCGCTCGCGGTCGCGGAGGTGGCCTGATGCCCGTCGTCCCGAACGCGGTCGAGCGGCTGGCGATGCTCCGACTCAACCGCGGTCCGGGGCCGCTGCTCGACCTCCTCGGCGCCGGGAGCTTCCACGCGGTGGCCCCGGCCATCGACCTCGGGGTGTTCGAGGCGCTCGACACTCCCCGGACGGCCGCCGACCTCGCGGCCGAGTTCGACGCCGACACCGACACCCTCGAGTCGCTCCTCGCGTTCCTCGGCGCCACGGGCTACCTCGAACGCGACGGTGACCGCTACGCCAACACCGCGATGACGATCCGGTGGCTCACGGACGCCCACGACACGAACATGGCCCCGTGGCTGACCGCGTGGCAGAAGGTCGTCCTCCCGTTCTGGGAGCGGGAGTTCGAGCGCGTTCTCCGGGAGGGCGAGCCCTCTGTCGACATCTACACCTGGGCCGCCGAGGACTCAGAGCGGGCGGCGACGCTCCACGCCGGCTTCCGTGCGGCCGCCAGTCTCGCCCGCGAGGACGCCCTCGCGACTGTCCCTGTCCCGAGTGGCGCGACCCGACTCCTCGACGTGGGCGGTGGCCACGGCCTGTACGCCGTCGCGTTCGCCGACGAGTACCCGGATCTCTCGGCGGTCGTCCTCGACCACCCCGCCGCCGAGCCGTCGTTCGAGGCCACCATCGATGACGCTCCCGAGGTGGCCGACCGCGTGACGTTCCGTGCCGGCGACTACCTCGAAGGCGACCTCGACGAGAGGGACGAGGGCTACGACGTCGCCCTCCTGTTCAACGTCGTCCACGCCCACGACGCGGCGACGAACCGGGCGCTCCTGGGGCGCGTGTTCGACGCGCTCCGGCCCGGCGGGGTCGTCGCCGTCCTCGACCAGTTCACCGGCGACGGCCGGACGCCGATCCCCCGGACTGCGGTCCGGTTCGTCGACCTGACCTACCGGGTCACGCTCGGCGCACACACCTACCCGGCCGAGGAGGTGACGGGCTGGCTCGAGGACGCGGGCTTCGACGACGTCCGAGTGAAACGTCGATTCAGCGGCGTCACGTTCGCGCTCGGGCGCAAACTGTAGACACCTCCCGACCACCGGAAGAGCCTTTACGGTCGTCGGAGGCCCTCCGCTCGACAATGACTCGCGTGGTCGTCTGTCTCGACGGGCTGGACCCGGCGTACCTGGACGCGGCCGAGGTACCGAACTGGGACGCCATCGCCGACGCGGGCAGTACCGGA
>JBEPXB010000140.1:0-6831 GCA_041642135.1 Halobacteriales archaeon
ACGGATGGAGGGTAGGGACGAGCTGCCGGGGGCGGTGTACCGCGAGGTGTTCGACGGCGTGGACGACGGGCTCGTGCTCCTCGACCCGGAGACCTGCCGCATCGCCGACGTCAACGGCGCGTTCGTGGGCCTGACGGGCTACTCGCGGTGTTCGCTCGTCGGTCGGCCGCTCGTCTCGGTCTCCAACAACGACAGCCACGCGGCGGTCGCCTACGCGGTCGCGATGGTCGAACGGGCGGCTGCGGGCGACCCACAGTCCTTCGAGTGGACGGACCGCGACGCCGACGGGGCCGAGCTCGAACTCGAGATCCGGTTCTCCCCGGTGACCGTCGACGGGATCGACCTCGTGCTCGGGGTGGTCCGGGACGTCACCGACGACCGCGAGCGCGAACGGGCGCTCCTCCGGCGAAAGGAGCGCCTCGAGGAGTTCGCGAGCGTCGTGAGCCACGACCTCCGCGGCCCGCTCAACGTCGTCGAGGGGGAGCTCACCCGCTACCGCGAGACGGGAACGACGGAGCACCTCGACGCCGTCGAGGCGGCGAGGTGCCACCTCGACCGGGTGGTGACCGACCTGCTCGACCTCGCCAGGGACGGCCAGACGATCGGCGAGACCGAGCCGACCTCCCTCGAGGCGGTGGCGCGGCGCGCCTGGGCGCTCGTCGACGAGCGCGGGGCGTCGCTCGAGGTCACGACCGATATGACCGTTCGGGCCGATCCCGGACGGCTCACGCGGGCGCTCGAGAACCTCTTCCGGAATTCCGTCGAACACGGTTCGACGAGCCCTCGCTCGCAGGCTCGCGAGGACTGTGCGGAACGCAGTTCCGCGAGCAGCCGGACGCAGTCCGGCGACACCGTCGAGCATGGCGCTCGACGAGCCTCCGCTCGCGATGCTCGCGGAGACAGCGTGGAGCACGGCTCCACGGGCAATCGGGTGGGGCCCGACGACACTGCGTGCCCCCCGAGGGCCGACGGTTCCTCGGGGGACCCGCTGGAAATCCGGGTCGGGTCGCTCGACGGGGAGTGCGGGTTCTTCGTCGCCGACGACGGACCGGGTATCCCCCCGGCGACCCGCGAGCGGGCGTTCGATCCCGGGTTCACCACCGTGGCCGACGGGACGGGTCTCGGGCTGGCTATCGTCCGCCGCATCTTCGAGGCCCACGGCTGGTCCGTCGAGGTCACCGAGAGCGAGGCCGGCGGCGCGCGGTTCGTGGTCCGGGGCGCGACGCCGGTCGCGCGGGCCGACCAGTGACCGGCGGGCGGGCACGGGTCGCTTCTGCTGACGCGGGTACCCGGGGCCGGAGCGGTCCTCAGGCGACCGCGAGACGGTCGACGACCGTCTCGCCGTCGACGACGAGGTTGTACGCCGACTCGTCGTCGTTCCAGAGCACGAGCACGTTCTCGAAGACGAGGAGGTCGCCGTAGCTCGCCTCGCGGAGCGCGTCGTTCAGCGCCGAACCTCGGGTGACGACGGCGTAGTGGTCGGTCGACTCCGAGCCGTCGCTCACCTTGTAGAGGGGGTTCCTCTCGCCTCCCCCGCTCAGGTCGTGACTCAGCTTCAGCGCCACGAGGTCGACGCGCTTGGTGACGTGTCGCTCCGAGTCGGCGAACTTCGCGAATCGGTCGGGGTCGGGAGTGAACTCGATCGCTCGCGCTCCGTCGCCCCGGACCGTCGCGTAGGCGTACTGGACGTCGGCGTTGACGAACTCGCCGTCGCCCCCTCCGGCCTCGTCGAGCCGGCGCTGGAAACCCGGTATCTCGAGGTCCGGCTGGACCGCGAACGTCCAGCCCCGGTCGGTGGGCCGCTCGCCCGGCCACAGCCGGAGCGTCGGCGCGTACGTGTCGTACGGGCCGTCGTCGACGAGCGCCCGCTCGACCTCCCGCAGCCCGGTCGCCGTCTCGAGGTCCGCTGGCGCGAGCAGGAGACACGTCCCGTCCTCGGCCAGGAACTCGCTGTAGCGGCGTGTCACACCCACCGGATCGGCCAGCTCCGAGAGGACGTTCCCGAACAGCAGGAGGTCGTACTCACCCCCCGGCTCGAACGACTCGGCCGTCTCGCGGTGGACTTCGGTACGGAACGAGGGGCGCGAGCCGTCGAGCATCGTCTCGAAGACGTCGGCGGCGGCGCTCGGCTCTACCGCGTGGTACTCCACCAGCGAGTCCCCGGGGAGCAGGTCGTGGACCCCCAGGGCCGGCCCGCCCACTCCGGCGCCGACGTCGAGCACCCGGAGCCGGCGGGGCAGGAGCCCGTCGGCCGCGAGGTCCGCCAGCGGGTACTGGACTGCCGCGTAGTAGTCCGGGAGGTGGTAGACGGCGTAGGCGTGGGCGGTCTCGCGGTCGTACTCGACGGACCGGTTCCGGTAGTAGTCCTCCTTCACCCGTCGAACCCGCTCGCGGAGCGCGTCCCCGGTTTCGCCCGCGTACCAGTCCGGCCCGTACGCGTCGGCGAGGAGGTCCTCGAGCCGGTTCGCGTACTCGTCGGGGAACGCCTCGACGCCGTCGAAGGTCACGTCGGCCGGGCCTTCCTCGACGGGGACGAACGTTCCATCCCCTCGCTCGCGCATCCCGAGGTCGAACGCGGCCTCGCGGAGGACGCTCCGGACCACCGCGGGGTGTGGCTGCCCGGATACGTACTCGTGGATCTCCTCGGGGTCGACCGGGCGGACGTTCCGGAGGTACCGGGCGTTGTCGAGGATCTCCTGGCGGTCGCTCAGGGCGCGTCACCTCCCCCAGAACCCGCCGCATCGCCGGTCGCTTCCCGGTAGAGCCGCTCGAATTCGTCGGCGTCGGCGTCGGCGATACGCCGGGCGGCCTCGGCCACGTCCGTGGCCCCGGGGAACGCGGCCTGAATCTCGGCGTACACCGACGGTTCGTTGCCCGTCACCCGGTTGGCGACCGCCTCCAGCTTCGCGGAGACGGGCGTGTGGAACCGCTCGTCGACGTCCTGGGCCGCGAGCGCGTACGCGAGTACCGCCGCGTGCGTCCGGGCCTGGACCGTCCGCATCGCCTCGTCGTGCTCCTCGGGGGTGGTCTCGAACAGGTCGTTCCCGCGGTCGGCGAACACCTCGCGGACGGCCTCCAGTATCGGGCCGTCGGCTCCGACGACGACGGCGAGGTTCCCGGGTTCGCTCGACGGAGCGAACAGCGGGTGGAAACTCGCCCGCTCGCGGTCGGGCGCGTGCTCGGCCATCGTCCGGACCGGGCCGACCATCACACCCGAGACATCGAGTATGGCCCGTTCCGCTCGGGGCGCGTGTTCGGCGATGGCGGTCTCGGTCGCGGAGATGGGGACCGCGATACAGACGAGGTCGAACTGCTCGTCGTCCGCGAGGTCGGCCGTCCGGGCGACGTCGATATCGACTGCCGCCGACTCGGCCGCGTCCGGGTCCCTGTCGGCGAAGGCCACCGCCCAGTCGGTCCCCTCGGCGAGACACCGACCGAGCCAGCGACCCATCGTCCCCGAGCCGACCACCAGTGCGTCCATCGCTCCGGGGTAGCCAGCGGTGGCGCAAAAAGAGACGGGTTCCGCTCGACGGTAGTAGCGTCCTTCTGTCACTCCTGCGAGGCCCTCGGTCGACGCGACGCGACCCCAGAGCACTGTGAACGGGGCGCGGTACTACCGACAGGCGGGCCTCAATCCATTTGTTTCCGGCCCCCTAGGACGGGACGCATGAACCGCCGTCAGTTCCTCGCCGGAACCGTTCCAGCGGCAGCAGGACTGTCGAGCGGCTGTCTCGGGAGCCGTCCGGCCTGCACGGACGAGGCGAACTGGCCCCCGAGTGTCCGGGTCGACGAGCTGGAACTCGCTCCGGGTGACTCCGACGAATTCGAGATACAGGTGGACGGGATCACGTCGTTCCAGTTCGACCCGCGACTGTACCAGTGCGGGTCCACGGACGCTCCGGTCGGATTCGGCGACGTCGACACCTCCCCGCCGATCGATTCGCAGGCCGACTCGTGCCCGCCGATCTGGCTGTGGGACGACTGCACCCGCGTGACCGTGACCGTGCCGGTTCGCGTCGCGCCCGACGCCGAAACCGGCACGTACGAATACGGGTTCCGGATCTCGGAGGATGTCGGGGAACGCAACTCGCGAGAGTACGAATACGAGATCACGGTCACGGAGAACTGAAGCAGGTACTCTCGGGCCCTTCAGACCACCAGTTCCCGGCCGTAGCTCGTCAGGTTCTCGTAGCCGCCCTCCCGGACGACGACGATGTCCTCGATGCGCACGCCGCCGTGCTCGGGGTCGTAGAGCCCCGGTTCGACGGTGACGACCATGCCCGCCTCGAGTTCGTTGTCCGTGGTGCTGAGGCGGGGGTACTCGTGGATGTCGAGGCCGACGCCGTGGCCGGTCGAGTGGATGAACCCCGTCTCGGTCGACTCGTCGGCACGGAGCGTCGGCCAGCCGGCGTCCTCGTAGACGTCACAGACCGCGTCGTGGACCACGCTCCCCGAAATCCCTGCTTCGAGCACCTCGAACGCCGCGTCCATCGCCTCCTCTGTCAGGTCGTACCACTCCCGTATCGTCTCGCTGGGCTCGCCCACGCAGAAGGTGCGAGTCATGTCCGCGAAGTAGCCCGTCTCCTTCGAGTGCGGGAAGATGTCGATTATGACGGGTTCGTCCTCGTAGAGCGGGCCGGAGCCACGGTCGTGGGGGTCGGCGGCGTCGGCGCCGCAGGCGACGATGGTCTCCGCGAGCGCACAGCCGTTGCGGACGAGCGACACCTCGATCTCCTCGGTCACGCGCTCGCTCGTCAGCACCTCGCCGTCGAGGTGGAGCACGCCGTCGACGTCCGGTTCGGCGTCGCGGAGCAGTCGCTCGGCGGTCGCCATCGCCTTCTCGTTGGCGCGCTGTGCCTCGCGCATCCACTCGACCTCCTCCTCGGTCTTGGTCGCGCGGATGCGGCCGATGGTGTCGTCCTCGTCGGCCGTCACTTCGATCCCGCGCTCGCGGAGGCCGTCGGCGGCCCCGAGCGGGAACGCCGACGGGGTCGCCACCGACTCGACGCCGTGTGACTCGAGGAACTCCGCGCGGAGGCGGTGTGTCCCCTCGGCCTCGCCGTGCTCGCGGAGCTTCGCCCGCGCGTCGAAGTCGGCCGTCCGCTGGACAGTCTCGGCGCGGGCGTCCTTCTTCGCCCGCCCGTACTCCAGCCCCGAGACGAGGAGGTGTACCCTCCCGTCGTACAGCGTAAGGAAGTCGTCGGGCGCGTCGAACCCGGAGAGGTACCGCTGGTCCGCCTCGTCCGAGTCCGCGAGGACGAGGTAACCGTCGACCCCGAGTTCCTCCACGAGCGCGTCGAGCTTCGAGAGGTCCGGTTCCATGCCCGTCCGGTGGTCTGCGGCGGGTAAAGTGGTTCCGGGTGAGGGGGTCGGTGCTCGCCCCGTTCCGAAGCCCTTTGGACGCCGGGCGGCCTTCGACGGCCATGCCCGCCGACCTCGACGAGAAGACCGACCGCTACGAACGACTGCTCGCCGAGGCGCTCGACACCGCGACCGTCGCCGTCCCCGAGGGGACGCCGCTGGCAGACGCCGCCGGGGAGTGCGCCGAGATGGCCCGGTCGTACCTCGAGGACGGCAGGCACTTCCGGGAGCAGGAGGACCTCGTCAACGCGCTGGCGGCGTTCTCCTACGGCCACGCGTGGCTCGACGCCGGCGCTCGCATCGGCCTGTTCGACGTCCCCGAGGAGGGGCATCTGTTCACGCAGTAGACGACGGGCGGGAACGGGTCGGTGCGGACCGCCGGAGGTATGACCGCCCGACCGCTTCGGCCCGGTATGAGCGACGACGGAGACGAGCCCGCCGGGGAGGTCGTCCGGATAACGACGGAGGCGGACCTCGAGACCGCACTGTCGATCCGTCGGGAGGTGTTCATCGAGGGACAGGACGTTCCGGTGGACCTGGAGCTCGACGGGCGGGACGACGAGGCGACGCACTTCCTCGCCCGGGCGGACGGCGAGTCCGTCGGCACCGCGCGACTCAGGGACTACGGCGACGGAGTGGCGAAGGTCGAGCGGGTGGCGGTCCGTGAACCACACCGGGGCGAGGGCTGGGGCCGACGGATCATGGCGGCCGTCGAGGAACACGCCCGCGAGGTCGGCTACGAACGGGTCCACCTCGCCGCGCAGGTCCCGGTCGTCGGCTTCTACGAGCGACTCGGCTACGAGGTAGCGAGCGAGGAGTTCATGGACGCGGGGATCCCGCACCGATCGATGGAGAAGGCGCTCCGATAGCACGGCCACCTGCTCGACGAGCCTCCGGATGCGGGATGCGACCCGAAGTGACGATATCCCCGGTCGAGGTGAGCGGGACTACTCGAACCCTCGACCGGTTAAGGGCTCCGAGCCGGAGCATACGTTTATGATGCTGCCCACTGCTACCGGTAACAACACCCGGTTTTTCACGCCAATGTATCAGATGGAATGTTTGAAATGCGAACGCACGGCCGACTTAGATCGCGTCGTGATAGACATCCTCACTGGTACCGAGCTCGGTGGACTGTGTGAATCGTGTCTCGCGACATGCAGCAGCCCCACGTTCCGGGACGACGTCTGGCGTCGAGATACCGACTGTGCGGTCTGTGCCGAGACCCCGCACTACGATATCCCCCTCATCGATTGCCTGATACAGTACGGCGACGACCGACCCGACGAAGCCGAGTACGTGATCACGGACGAGACGCTGCGTCTCTGTGCGGACCACCTCAGGGAGAGCCTGATGGAGACGCCCGAAGACCCCCTGACCGCCGAGGCCGTCGTCACCCAGTGACTGCGTGGGCCGTCCCGTGCGACTCCCCGATCGGTCGCTCTTCTGTCCGAACCGCTCCCGGAACCC
>JBEPXB010000141.1:0-6820 GCA_041642135.1 Halobacteriales archaeon
ACCGAGGACACCGCGATGTTCGTCGTCTGTTCGCCCGCCAACCCGACCGGTGCGGTCCAGTCGGAGGCGGACATGCGCGAGTTCGCCCGCATCGCCGAGAAGCACGACGTCGTCTGTCTCTCCGACGAGGTGTACGAGCGGATCGTCTTCGACGGCGAACACCACTCGCCCATGCGGTTCGCCGACCCCGACGACGTGATCGTCGTGAACGCCTGCTCGAAGACCTACTCGATGACCGGCTGGCGGCTCGGGTGGGTGACCTCCTCGAACCGCCGTATCGAGCGGATGCTCCGCGTCCACCAGTACGCCCAGGCGTGTGCGGCCGCCCCCTCGCAGTTCGCCGCCGAGGCTGCCCTCACCGGCCCGCAGGACGTCGTCGACGAGATGGTCGGGGCGTTCGCCGAGCGCCGGGACGTCCTGCTCGACGGACTCGCCGACATGGGTCTCGAGACGCCCACGCCGCAGGGGGCGTTCTACGCCATGCCGCGGGTCCCCGAGGGGTGGGTCGACGCCGTCATCGACCGCGGCGTCGTCGTCGTCCCCGGCGACGCGTTCGGTACCAATGGCGCCGGCCACGCCCGCATCTCCTACGCCGTCGACGTCGAGACGCTGAAGGAGGCGCTCGAGGCGATGGCCGGGGCGACCCGGGCCGTCTCGTAGGGCGTCGCTTCGGGCCCCGGTAGCTGCCCTCGTCGCCTCGGGTCCACGGTCGCTACGCCCGCCGTTCCCGCACCCGCACGGACCGCCGGGTTCGACAGCCCCAAACGGCCACGAGCCCTCCTCCGTACATGGATTCGCTCTCGCCCGACCACGTCCCCGTCTACGACACGCCCGAGTCCGGCCGCGCGCTGTGGGAGCGGTGTGCCCGCGACGCGCTCCCCGTGATCGCCGTCCGCGACGGTACCCGGGGGTTCGTCGTCCGGTACGACCTCCAGCACCTCGACGTCGAACTCTCTCCCCGTGCGCTCCGGTCGCTCCGCGAGCGGGTGCTCGCCTACCGACGCGAGGAGCCCGTCCCGGACGCCGTCTCGCAGGTCGAGCGCCACGGCGGCGAGACCGGCCCCGTCTCCGGTGAACTCCACGAGTCGACGCTCGCCGAGGCCCGAACCCTCGCCTCCCACCTCGCCGAGACGGTCCTCGACCGGTCGAACTGGACGCCCGCGTCGGGTCGAGCCGGGAACCCGTAGCCGGGCGATACGGCCCCTCGCCGCACGTTTATGTCGCGTCCACTCGACGTCCCGGTATGGTCTCGGTCCACGGTATCGCACGACACGGGGACGGTCCGGGCGACGTCCTCCGGGCGTTCACCTCGCAGGTCCACCCCGTGTTCATGCTCCCGCCGCTGGCGGCGTCGGCGTTCGGCGCGGTGCTCGCGAACCGGGTCGATCCCTCCCTCCTCGGCCTCCACCTCCTCGCGGCGTTCGCGGCGCTGTACACCGCCCACGTGAAGGACGGCTACGTCGACTTCCACCTTCGCGGCGAGGACGACGACCACCCGATGACCGTCCGCGGCTGCCGGGTCGCGCTCCTCGGTGCCTCCGCGGTGTTCTTCGGCTGTGCCATCGCGCTCGGCGTCCTCGTGGGCCCGGTCGCGACGCTGCTGACGCTTCCCGGGTGGGTCGTCGGCTACCTCCACGCTCCACAGCTGGATCTCAATCCGGTCGGCGCGACGGCGGGCTACCCCTCCGGGATCGCGTTCGCGCTCCTCGGGGGCCACTACGTCCAGGCCGAGACGCTTCCCCCGGTGGTTCTCGCCTTCGCCGCGATCTTCCTCGTCGTCCTCTCGGGCATCAAGACGGTCGACGACGCGAAGGACTACGACTACGACCGCTCGATCGGCAAGCGGACCGCCGCCGTCGTCCTCGGCCCCTCCCGTGCGCGAACGCTCGCTTACGGGCTGATGGCCGCCGGGATGGGGGCGGTGCTCGCCATCGCGTTCGCCGGCGTGTTCCCCCCGTCCGCGGTCGGGGCGGTCGCCGTCTTCACCGTCGTCGCGGGGTTCGCCTACCGCGCGGACCCCTCCCTGGCGACGAAGCTCCTCATACGGGGCTCGTACCTCTTCCTCGCCGCCCTGGTCGCCGCGGTGTGGTTCCGGCCGCTGGGGTAGGCCGGCCGGGATCGGGCGGTACCGTCCGAACGGGTCGGACGGGTCACTCCCGGCGTTCCGTCCCGGTCTCACTTTCGGAGGTACCACCGCAGTGGGTCGGCGGTCGACCGGCGGACCGCCCGGTCGGGGTCGTCGGCGAGCGACTCCATCGCTGCCTCGGCCGTGTGTGGGTCGAGCGCGGTGGCCTGCGAGAGTTCGACGAGCGTGACGACCGTCCGTCCCGCACGGCGCTCCGCGCGGAGGTGGTCGGCGACGCGCTCCCGCGCGAGGTCGACGACCGCCACCGCGACCGACCGGTTCGGGTTCGGATCCATACCCGCCGCGACGACTCGGGGGGTGATGACGCTGACCGGGTCGTTTCCGGTTTCCGGTTCCCGGTTCCCGTGCGGTCCCCCGCCGGACTCCCTTCGTGGCGTCCGGGGATCACGGTCGGGTCCCGATCAGGTCCCGATCTGGACGAGGCTCGCGCCGGCGACGATGGCGAGCACCGCGGTCAGGACCCGTGCCGATCGGGGGATCTCTCGCTCGATCCCGTAGGTTATCGCCAGGATGAGCAGCGGCATCGTGTTGATCAGCGGGACGACGGTGATCACGGACCCCGACTGGAGGGCGAAGAAGTTGCCCAGCCAGCCGAGGAAGTTGAACCCGCCCGCGAGGACGAACGCGCCGAGGACGGGCCGGCCGACCCGGAGCCGTCCGCTCGCGGCGCCGGCGAGGGCCGCCCAGCCGGTGAAGACGAGGAGCGCCGGCGTCTGTGTCACCGCCGTCGCCACGATCGGGTCCGGGAAGCGCGCCAGCCCGTAGTCGATGAGGACGAACGCCCCGCCGGTCGAGACCGTCGCCGCCGCGGGGTAGAGCAGGTCCCGCGGGTTCGCGCCGGCGAGCTTCTCCGTGACGACGTCCTCGACGTCGCCCGCCTCGGCCCCGCGGGCGAGCTGGAGGAGGACCACCCCGCCGACGACGAGGGCGATACCGCCCCCGGCGACGAGCCCGAGGTCCTCCCCGAGCGCGGCGACGGCGAGCAGGACCGACACCACGGGGTAGGCGCCCATGATGGCCGCGGTGACGCTCGACCCGACGCGGTCGATGCCCTCGTAGTAGAGGAAGCGAAAGAGGGCGGGGTAAGCGACCCCGGCGACGAGGAACGGCCAGAGTCCATCGAGGGTGAGGGCTCCCGAGGGGATACCCCGGGCGAGTGCGAGCGCCCAGAACCCCGCCGTGACGACCAGCGTGCTGTAGAAGGCGGCCGCCAGCGCCGGCGAGGCGTCCCCCTCGGTCCACGACATCCCGTACTCGACGATGACCGTGTAGCAGGCGAACCCGGCGGCCGCCACGAGGGCGAGCGTCCACGGCTCCAGTCCGGCTATCGCCACGACGACTCCGGTGTCCACGGCCCCCTATTTGGGTGTTGTCCACACGGGGCGTGGGCGCGATGCGGGCGAGCAGGCTCGCGGGTCCGACTCACTGATACGGTCGTGCGTAGTTCTTTGCCGCCTCACGGCCCCTCGTTCCGTCCCACCGGTCTCGAGACACCGATCGTCCTAAAGATCGCTGAAAACAGTTACGCACGACCGTATGAGGCGGTTCGAAAACGGGGTGGGGGAGGTGGGGGAGAGTGGAACGAAAGCCGAATAAACCGGGTGGCAGCAGCCCTATCGCTTTCGCCCCGTCAGTATTTGGTGACACACCCTGTTCGGACTTCTGCTTGATGAACCAACCCCGCGTGTGACTGTTTGTCGACGATCGCTTCCGATGGCGGGCTTTCGACGTCGGGAACCACGAGAAGGTGTGACCACCGATCGGTAGCCGGTGGAAACCGATGTCCGGTTTCCATTAGCAGGACCGGACACACGTCCGGTACGGGAACGAAAGGAGCCGAAGTGGGCCAGCTCGGATTTGAACCGGAGCAAGACGGACCGCTCGCTACGCTCGCGGTTGCGACTTGCAGGGCTCAAATCCTCACGGATGCACTATTCGCTCCTCACGTGCGTTCGGAGCAGAATAGTGGGCCAGCTCGGATTTGAACCGAGGGCCTCCCGGTTATCAGCCGAGCGCTCATACCTGGCTGAGCTACTGGCCCGGTCGGCGCATCACGACGTACCCCCGAGAGTCGTTTAAGCGTTCCGCTTTGGCAGACCCTGGAGTGGGATAACACGGCGAGGAGAGCGCGACGACGGAGGACGAATACCGGTCAGTCCTCGCCGGCTGTCGCTCCGGCGAGACCCCTAGTCCTCGGACGTTCGGGTGCCGGTGTCCCGCGGGTCCCGGTCCCGGTCGTCGGCGTCCTCGAAGCGGTAGTCGTCCTCGTCGACCTCGACGGTCCGGCCGCCGCCGGTCTCGCCCGCGCCGGGGAACCCGCCCGTGTAGACCTTCCCCGTGACCATCCCGCCGGCCTTCGCGTCGATGTACGGCGTGACGACGTACTTCTTCAGGAGCACCCGGACCGGGTAGCGCGTCGGCGGGAGCACGAGCACCAGTCCGACGAAGTCGGTGACGAGCCCGGGGGTGAGCAGCATCGCCCCGGCGACGAGCAGGAGCGCGCCGTCGAGCAGTTCGTCCGTCGGGATCTCGCCGGCGCCGACCTTCGACTCGAGTTTCCTGAGGGTGTGTCGTCCCTCCGCGCGGACGAGCAGCATCCCCACCAGCGCGGTCAGAACGACCAGCGCGACCGTGAAGACCGCTCCGAACTGCGTGGCGAGGATCACCAGCAGCATCACGTCCAGCAGCGGGATGAGCAGCAGGACGCCGACGAGACGCAGGTCCATACACGGGGTTGGTGTCGGGGTCTTGTAACCCTTTCCGGACGCGTCCCGGCCCGTGCGGTCGCTCGCGAACCGCTCCGGGTCGTCCCGAGGTCGACCCCTCCGTTCTACCGACGGGAGGACTCGCTATCGGTCTCCACGAACCGCTCGGTACCCTTCCTGACGAGGTACGGGAACCGTCGAGCGAGAGACAGCCCCAGCTTCGTCTGCCAGTCGGCCGTGATGATCGGACCGGTCGACTCGATCTTCTCGGCGAGTTTGCGGCCCACGTCCGCGGGATCGCTCATCAGGAACGCCGGATAGCCGATGTCGACCGCCGGCTGGGTCTCCGTCAGCGGGGGATGCATCAGCGTGACCGAGACGTTCGTGTGCTGCAGTTCCAGCCGGAGCGAGCGGGCGAGCGCCTCGATCGCGCCCTTCGTGGAGGCGTACCCGGAGAGCCCCGGGTGACCGACGAGCCCGACGCCGGAGCTCACGTTGTGGACGATACCCCCGTCCCGGGCCCGCATGTGCGGCAGGACCGCCCGGATGGTCCGGACGTACCCGAAGTAGTTCACCTCGAACTCCCGGTGCATGTCGGCGATGGTCCGGTCCTCGAAGGGGGCGAACCCGATGATCGCGGCGTTGTTGACGAGGACGTCGATCCGGCCCCACCGGTCGAGGATCCCGTCGATCGCCGTTCGGACCTCGTCGTCGGCCGTCACGTCACAGTCGTAGAAGCGCGTCCGGTCGGGGTACGTCTCTTGGAGCGACCGGAACCGCTCCTCCTCGATGTCGAGTCCGGCGACACGGTAGCCGTCTTCGATGAGCGCGGCCGACAGGTGGTAGCCGATTCCCCCGTTCGCGCCCGTGACGACGACGACCCGTCCCTCGGACGTACTCATAGTACCGTTCGAACGCTCCCCCCGGACATTACTCTATTGACAGGTGGTTCCGGGAGTACCGGGTGAGTGGGCCCGACCGGTACTCCCGGAGGGGCCGTCAGTTACGCCGACGCCGGGTCGTCGACCGGGCCACCGCACCACCGAACGGCAGGGCTTTCCCGCCCTCGCCTCCAACCCCGGTTATGACCGACGACGCCGGCGCCGGGGACGATGGAGGCGGGGAGACAGACGAAGATGTAGGCCCCACCACTCGCCACGGGACGCTCGTCGACTGGCGGGCGTGGGGGCAGGACGCGTTCGACCACGCAGGGGCCCGGACCGAGCCCGTCATGCTCTACCTGACGGCGCCGTGGTGCGTCGCGTGTTCGGAGATGGACGCGGAGACGTTCTCCGAGCCGCGGCTCGCCGCCCACGTCGGCGAGGGGTTCGTCCCGGTCCGGGTGGACGCCGACCGCCACCCCCGGGTCCGCGAGCGGTACAACATGGGCGGGTTCCCCTCGACGGTGTTCACCACGCCCGCCGGCGAGGTGATGACCGGCGCGACGTACCTCGGTCCGGACGGCTTCCGGGGGATACTCGATTCGGTGCGGGAGCTGTGGGCCTCGAAGGGGACTGGCGCCGGCCGGATTCCCCGGGCGCTACAGGACCCCGACCCGCCCGCCGGGGAGGTGACGGCCGACATCGAGGCGCACATGGTCGAGCAGGTCGCCGCCTCGTTCGACGAGGAGTTCGGCGGCTGGGGCCAGGGCGGGAAGTTCCCCCTTCCTCGCACTATCGAGTTCGCGGCCAAGCGCGACCGCGACCGCGCGACCCGAACCCTCGAGGCGGTCCACGCCCACCTCCACGACACCTACGACGGCGGCTTCTACCGCTACACCGAGAACCGGAACTGGTCGGGGCTCCATCGCGAGAAACTGCTCGACGAGAACGCCGCCGTCCTCCGGGCGTTCGTGACCGGCTACCTCTACACCGGGAAGGACACCTACCGCGAGGCCGCCGAGAGCGGCGCGGACTACCTCACGACGACGCTCTGGACGGGCGAGGCGTTCGCCGGCAGCCAGGCTGGC
>JBEPXB010000142.1:0-6773 GCA_041642135.1 Halobacteriales archaeon
CCTCGGGGTCGTCGGTCGGGTCGACCCGCGGGTCGTCGCTCACCAGCACTTCGCCGGCGTCGATCTCGCCGAACCCCTTGCGGGCGAAGTTAGCGAGCGCGACGTCGACCGCCGGCCCCTCGAGGCCGGACGCGCCGATGGCCTCGCCGAGCGGGACCGGCGAGCCGTCGGCACCGGCCTCGACCGCCGCGTCGTAGAGGCGGCGTTCGGGCAGGCCCGACTCGACGTACTCGCGACCTTCGTCGGTGAGCGTCGCCGTCTCCTCCTCGCGCTCCTCGACCGCGAGGAGACCCTCCGCCTCGAGTTCGAAGGCCGCACGGGTCACCGCCTGCGGTGGTTCGCCGAGTTCCTCGGCGAGCTGTTCCGTCGTCTTCGCGTCGGTCGCGCTCGCCGCTTCGAGGAGCACGACCTGTGTCTCCGGGAGTCTGCGTGGCATTCGACTGGGTTCGTCTGTGTCTGTCGGTCAGTTAGCGGTTCCGACACGCGGCGGCCGAGGCGACCGTCGCGCGGCCACGGACGGCGGTTTCACCGGGCGGGCGCGGCGGCACCCGGCCCGGCATCCACGGCCGTCTACACCGCCGGACGTGTGCTCCGATAGATGCCCACGGAGCAGCCGTAGGCTCCTATCGGCCGTTACGTCCGGCGGTGTGCGACCCCGAAGAAGAAGCCGAACCCCGTGCGAACCGTCGGCTGCGGGACGCTACGCCCGTTCCGGGGGTCGGTGGGCATACACGAGCCATGCGTCAGAGCCGTCAAAAGCGTTCCCCTCGTCGACGCCTCGTGGGTACGGACGGAGCGGGCGAGACGGGTGCTCGTACGCATCACGCGGGATTGATATCCTCGGCGAACAGTGTAGAGCCGACATGAGCGACATCCACACCGAGATCGAGATCGACGCGCCGGCCGAGACTGTCTGGTCGGTCCTGACCGACTTCGGAGCCTACCCGGAGTGGAACCCCTACACCCGCATCGAGGGCACGGCCCGGGAGGGCGAGCGGCTCCGCGTCTCGCCCGGCCCGGAGGCCGGCCGGGCGCCGACGTTCCGCCCGCGCGTCCTCGTCGCGGACGGGAGGGAACTCCGGTGGCTCGGCCACCTCCTCACGCCGGGACTGTTCGACGGCGAGCACTCGTTCGCCATCGAGGAACTGGACGAGGGGCGCTCGAGGCTGACCCAGTCGGAGGAGTTCTCCGGGCTGCTCGTCCGCCCGATCATGCGCTTCGTCGGCGAGGACACCGAGGCGAACTTCCGGGGCGTCAACGAGGCGCTCGCGGCCCGCGCCGAGTCGCTGGCGGAGGAGGGAACGAACGCCGACGACGCACACGCCACGGCCTGAACCGAACGGCGACGAACGACCCGACCGGACGCCCTACACCACGTAGCCCTCGCCCTCGGTCGCGTCCTCGAAGCGGTCGCTCCGGTAGGGGTCGAGCGAGACGATGTCGGTCCCGCCCTCGAAGCAGAGATCCGCGACGATCTGGCCGGTCGCGGGGGCGTGCTGGAACCCGTGGCCGGAGAAGCCCACCGCCTGGACGAACCCGGGGACCGTCTCCTCGATGATCGGGTTGTCGTCGGGCGTGAGCCCGTAGAGCCCGGCCCACCCGCGCCGGATGCGCGTCTCGGGGCCGAAGTAGTCGGCGGTCTCGGCGGCCCGCTCGACGGCCTCGACCGACCAGTCGGTGTCGGCCGACTCGCGGAAGTGATCCGGGTCGGCGTCGGGGTCGTCCTCGGCGAAGTGGCCGCCGGTGAGCGCGCGGCCGTCCCGTTCCGGCCGGAAGTACGACCCGCTCGCGATGTCCGCCGTGAGCGGGACGTCCTCGGGGACGGGCGTCTCGGGGTCGACGACGACGACCTGCCGGCGGCGGGGCGCCACGGGGATCTCGAGGTCGGCCATCGCCGCGATGCGGCGGGCCCACGGCCCGGCCGCGTTCACGACGAAGTCCGTCTCGATCCGTTCCGCCTCGGTCTCGACGCCCACCACCCGGTCGCCGTCGCGGAGGAAGTCCGTCACTGCGGTCTTCGTCCGGATGTCGACGCCCGCCTCCCTGGCCGCCGTGGAGAACCCCTGGACCGCGAGGTGCGGGTCGGCGAACCCGTCGGTCGGGGAGTAGGTCCCGACGCGGTAGCGCTCGGTGTGGAGCGCCGGCCACCGCTCGGCGAGTTCCTCGGGCGAGAGCGTTTCGGTGGGGACGCCCTTGCCGCGCTGCATCTCGGCCGCCTCGCGGAGCGCGTCGGCAACCTCCTCGGTCCGGGCGAGGAACAGGTAGCCCGGCCGTCGGTGCTCGATGGTCGTTCCGAACGTCTCCTCGAAGTCGTCCCAGACGTCCATCGCCGCCAGCGAGAGTTCGACGTTCTCCGGCGAGGAGAACTGTGCTCTGATACCGCCGACGGCCCGGTCCGTGCTCCCCGCTCCCAGCGTGTTCTTCTCGAGGAGCGTCACCGACGCGCCGCGCTCGGCGAGGTAGTACGCGCTCGCGAGCCCGACGATCCCGCCCCCGACGACACAGACGTGCATGGATGGGTGGAGAGCCGGGCGCCACAAAGAGCTTCGCCGACGGCCGCCGCTCGCGACGGGGGACGCCGCCCTACCCGCGTCGGGGCGTCTCGATGTCGAGGTCCAGCCCCTCGAGCACCTCGCGGGCCTCCTCGCGTTTCTCCTGGTGGTCGGCGAGGAACTCCCGCATCAGTGTGGCGGCCTGCTCCTTGCAGTCGCCACAGAGCCGTTCGCCGCCGACGCACTCGTCGTAGACGCGCTTTGCGAACTCGTCGTCGTCGCCCGAGAGCAGGTAGGCGTAGAGTTCGTAGACGGGGCACTCGTCGGCCTCGCCGCCGAGTTCGCGCTGGAGCTCCGCGGTCTCCCGGCCGCCAGTCGTCGCCGCCTTCACCTTCTCGTAGCCCTCCTCGGGGTCGTCCAGCAGGGAGATGTGCGAGGCGGGAACCGACGAGGACATCTTCCCGCCGGTGAGTCCGGTCATGAACCGGTGGTAGATAGATGACGGCGGGTAGAATCCGTAGCCGCCGTGCTCGACCTCGACCTCGCGAGCCAGTTCCTCGGCCTCGGCGAGGTCCAGTTCGAAGGCGTCGACGTGGCCCTCGAAGACGCGCTTCTCCCCCTCGACGGCCTCGATCACCGCCTCGAACGCCTCCTCGGTGGCGTTCCGGTCGAAGAACCGAACCCGGGGGCGGAGCGGCTCCATCCCGGCGTTCTCGAGTTTCTCTATCGTCGACGCCCGGACCGGCGACTCCCGGACGTGCTCCCGGAGCCAGTCGGCGGCGTCCGCACAGCGGACTTTCGCGTCCTCCTCGCCGTCATCGCCCCCGCCGGCCGCATCGTCCTCGGCCGCCGCCGCGTGGAGCGCCTCGTTCGCCCGCGCGACGAGGTCGCGTTCGGTCTCCTCGAGTTCCTGACTGAAGTACGCCTCCGTCACCTTGAAGAAGCGCATCCGGGCCGCCAGATCGCGCGCCAGCCGCACGTGCGGGTCCTGGTCCGGACCGACGGGAATGACGGTCGGCTTCGGCTCGTCGAGTTGCGGGTAGAGGATGTCCGCCATCTGCGTGACGACGCTCTGCATATACGAGACGTTCGTCTCGCCGTCGAAGTCGTAGATGGCCTGGAGCTCCGAGAAGTTCGCCTTCGTCCCGAGTTCGAACGCGAGGTCCTGGACCTCCCTGTTACCGGACTGCCGGTACACCTCCCCCTCCTCGGGGTCGAACCCGAGTGCGAGGAACGAGAGGAGGTAGTTCTCGGTGTGCTCGTCGATCTCCTCCCAGGAGAGCCCGCGGGCGGCGTGGGCCTCCAGATCCGCGATGAGGCCGTAGGCGTCGGCGCCCTGACCCTGGTGCCAGATGATCTCGTCGAACACCATCTTGTGGCCGATGTGCGGGTCGCCCGTGGGCATGAACCCCGAGAGCACCGCGGCGTCCTCGTCCTCGCGGAGGGCGTCGGCCACCCGTCGGTAGTCCCGGTGGCCGAAGATGACCCCGCGGCGCATCAGGTAGTGGGGGTTCGGCACCGACGGGAGCACCTCGTCGAACTCCTCGATGCCGAACTGCTCGAACAGCTTCGGGTAGTCGTCGATCGTCGCGGACCCCCACGGGTCGAGCGCGACGTCGTCGGCTCCCGCCGCCCCGCCGTCCGGGCGGAGGTCGCCCTCGGCAGGGGGGTCGCTACTCGACTCCGATCGTGGATCCTCGCTCATTCATCGGTGGTTCCGGCGGTCCGCCGATAAAGGGTTCGGGTATCGAGCACCCTGCTCCACCGCCCTCGGATCGGTCGTCGGACCGGACGTCCCGCTGCCCGACGACACAGAGAGCGTCGACAGTTCCGTCCACCGTACCACACGCGTCGTGGCACGACCCACGACGGACGACGACTCGCCGGCCCACCGTGGTGGCGTTCGGGCAGTCACGTCCGGCAGTACAGATCGACCGCGTCAGGACGTGAGGTGAAGGTTGCAAGCCAAACTGGTCTCTCGTTCAACAAAGTTTTTAATACCACTCGCTAGAGACCGCCACCCGGGCGTGTCAACCAATGTCAGTGCTCGGAATGCCGACGGACATGTTCATCGTGTTCGTCCTGACGCTGCTGGCCGGTAGCATCGGCGCGATCCACTACACCGTCGTCCACATCATCATGGGACGGCCGGTCGACGAGACCATCCGCGGCGGAGGTGCGAGCGATGGCAGTTAACCAGTTCTACCTCGGGACCTTCGTCGTATACCTCCTGCTCGTCCTCGCCATCGGCGCGTGGGGGTACACGAAGACGACGGACGTCGGGGACTTCTGGGTCTATGGGAAGGAACTCGGGCCCTGGCTGGCGACGTGGTCGTACGTCGCCAACTTCGTCTCGGCGGTGTCGGTGATCGGGTTCATCGGCGCCGTCTACGGCGGCGGGTACTCGATCCTCACGGGGATCATCCTCGGGCTGATGCTCGGGGTCTCGGCGCTGTACTTCGTCGTCCACAAGGTACGCGAGCTGGACCACGTGACCTTCCCGGACATCATCAGGGAGCTCACCGGGCGGGAGATCGCCCGGCCGATCGCCGCGGTCCCGCTGCTGGCGAACGCCTGGGTGTACCTGATCATGCAGCTGGTGGGCGCGAGCCTGCTGGTGACGACGATCACGGGCGTCCCCTACCGGTACATGATCTGGGTGATCGGCTTCGTGTTCGTCGCCTACACGGTGATGGGCGGGCTGGTTTCGGTCGCCTGGACGGACCTCATCCAGGGGACGGTGATGGTCACGACCGTGCTGGCCGCGCTGGTCTTCATCGTGATCGACCAGGGCAGCCTGACGGCGATCAACACCCAGTTCACCCAGCTCGAGGCGGCCAACACGATGCCGCTCGGCGACGGAGCGTACACGCTGCTCGGCGTGGCCGGCTCGCTGGTGGCGTTCTTCGGGACCATCTTCACCTCACAGGGGACGATCATCCGGATCAACGCCACGAAGGACATCCGGACGGCGAAGATCCACCTCGCCTTCGGCGGGCTGATCCTCTCGGTGTTCTACGTCGCGCTGATCCTGCTGGGCGGTGGCGTCACCGTCGCGCTCGAGAACGCCGGACTGGCCGGCTTCGACACCGTCGACCGGGCGTTCCCGGTGTTCATCACCGACTACCTCCCGACCGGCATCGGGGTGATCGTCATCCTCGCGGTCATGTCGGCGATCCTCTCGACGACGGACACGCGTCTCCACTCCACGGGTGTCACGACCGCCCGCGACATCTACGACTGGTACGCCGACGACGCCTCCGACCGGCAGCTGATGAAGGTCTCCCGGATCGCGACGGTGTTCTGGGGTGTGACCGCGACCGCGATGGCGGTCGATCCCCCCGGCACGATCATCACCCTGTACACCTTCCGGGCGATCCTGCTGACGAGCGCGTTCCTGATCCCGATCTACCTCGGGCTCTACTGGACGGGGGTGGCCGGCAACGCCATCATCGCGTCCATCGTGGCCGGCACCCTCCTCGGGGTCGGCTGGGATCTCAGCGGCGGGTTCCTGGGCGTCCCGGCGACGTTCATGGGCGTCGGCGCGGCGATCGCTGCGCTCGTCATCGGCCATCTGGTCTGGTCCGAGTCCGGCGGCGGCCCGACGGCGGCGGCGGCCGGCGACTGACCCCGGAGACGACCAGCCCTCCACGCTTTTCGAGCGCCGACCCGGGAGCCTCGCGGGCGCTCGGCGCGTTCCGGCCCGTCATACGATCGTGCGTAGTCCGTTACCGACGATGACCGACCCGTCCCGGGTGATCGCCGGCACATCGGTACGCACGACCGTATCAGGGCGTCAGCCGCTCGACCGCCAGCCACTCGACCTCGTCGCCGTCCGAGAGCGCGAAGACCATCGTCTTCCGGACGCCGTGTGCCAGCCGGACGTCGAGCGCGAGGTCGCGCGGCTGGAAGACGTGGTCGGTCGGGAGCACCCGCACGAGCAACTCGGAGTGGCCGAGTTCCTCGACGGAGGTGACGTCGGCGTAGGTGCGGAAGTCGGCGCCGAACTTGAACCCGGTCTTCGGGACGACCCCGCGTCCGCGGAGGTCGCGGTAGACGGCCAGTCGGCGGTCGAACCGGTCGCCCTCGACATCGCGACCCCGCTCGACCACCGCATCGGCCCCCCCGGACACGTCGAGGACGCCCCGTTCGGCGAGGTGGGCCGCCTCCAGCAGGGAGAGCTGGAGGTCGCGGCCGTCGTCGTCGAGCGGCTGGCCGTAGAACCCCCGCTCGTAGAGCTCGGGCGGGGCGTCCCAGACGGCGACGCGGTCGCCGAGCAGC
>JBEPXB010000143.1:0-6761 GCA_041642135.1 Halobacteriales archaeon
TCGTGAACGATGTCGTGGTGACACGGACCGCGGCCTACTTCACCGACTCGTTCGTTCCCGTCCTCTACCGGGTACCGCTGGGTCCGGGCGGTCGGTTACCCGAGCAGAGCGCAGTCGACGAGACCCCACTCGGCAGCGATTTCGAGTTCATTTCGGGTGAGTTCAACGCGAACGGCATCGACGCCCCGCCCGATGGTGAGTTCCTGATCGTTGTGAACTCGGCGACCGGCAAGCTATACCGTGTCGATCCGAAGACGGGAGACGCGAGCGAGATCGGCCTCGGGGGAGACACCGTGACGTCGGGTGACGGTATCCTGCTGGACGGGAGAACGCTCTACGTCGTCAGGAATTTCCTCAACCAGATCGCCGTGGTGAGACTCGATCCGGGGGCGACCGAGGGCGAGATCGTGGACGTGATCACGGATCCGGAGTTCGACATACCGACGACGGTCGCGGAGTTCGGGAACGCCCTCTACGCGGTGAACGCCCGATTCAGTACCCCAGCCGGGCCGGACACGGAGTACGACGTCGTCCGCTTATCGAAGTAGCCGACCGTCCGTACGGTCCGCCCGAGGGTCACGACGACCCCCGACGCGAACCTACATCTCGGCGTACAGCGAGTAGGCGATGACGCCGAAGCCGAGTGCGGCGAGTGCGCTCTCGACGGCGAGCGCCAGCTGGCGGTCGAACCCTGGCAGTATGTCGACGACGCCCGCCGCTGCAGCGCCGAGCGTGACGAAGCCGAATCCGACGGCGAGCGCCCGGAGCGCAGGCGAGCGCGTCCGGGAGTACGCCCGGTAGGCGAACAGGGTGATCACCCCTCCGAACAGGAGGGTTGCGGTCTTCAGCGCGGTGATGACGAGTGGGTGTACCATTATGTCTCCTTGCGGATCTCTCGCCAGAGATCGGCGAGCTGTGTTTCGGGGGTGCGTTCCGGCCGCTCGATCTCGACGTCGAACCGCTCGAACTCCTCGAGGACGACCCGGACGGCGTCGAAGTCGGTGCGGTACGTGCTCGTGTGCTTCCCGTCGGCGCGGATCTCCGTCCGCTCCTCGACGAGCCTCGCCTCCCGAAGCTTGTCGATCTTCCGGTAGGTCGTCGACTGGGGGACGCCCGCCCGTTCGGCGAGCTCCTGCGTCGACCGTGGCTCGTCGGCGGCCAGCAGGATGGCCCGGCAGTCCTCGTCGTCGAGCGCGGAGAGGACCGCCGACAGGTCCGGCTCCTGCTCTCCTCTCACCGGGACCACCGAGGCGTCGGACGCCCTCGCATACGTGTCAGTTCTCCGTGGGGGTACAAAAGGGGGACGGAAACGTCCTCGGCCGTGGCCGGCCGGCGGCGTCCCACACCGCTCATACGGTCGTGCGTACCGATGTACCGGCGATCACCCGGACAGGGTCGGTAATCGCGGTAAAAGACGACGCACGACCGTATCAGTCGTCGCCCGCCAGCCGCACCCGCTCGCCCTCGTTCGCCGTCTCCGGGAACACCTTTCCCGGATTGAGGACGTCGTTCGGGTCGAACGCCCGCTTGACCCGGCGCATCATCTCGACGCCGACCGCGCCGTGTTCGAGTTCGAGGTACTCCCGCTTGCCGACGCCGATGCCGTGCTCGCCGGTCGAGGTCCCCCCGAGTTCGATCGCTCGACGGACGATACGGTCGTACACCTCTTCTGCGAGTTCCAGCCGCTCGGGGTCGTCGGCCTCCGCGTACACCGTGTAGTGGACGTTGCCGTCGCCGGCGTGCCCGAACGTCGGGATGAGGAGGTCGTGTTCGGCCGCGAGTTCCTTCGCGAACCCGACGATCTCCGGGTACTTCGAGATCGGGACGGTGATATCGCCCGGCTTCAGCGGTTTGAGGTCGGGGTCGAACGCCCGGAGCGCGAACGCGAGTTCGTTGCGCGCCTGCCAGAGTTCGGCCATCCGCGCGTCGTCCTCGCTCGTCTCGAACCGCTCGACGTCGTGGCTCTCGAAGATCGCCCGGCAGAAGTCGATCTCCTCCTCGATACCGTGGTTGGCGTGGAACTCGAGAAAGATCATCGGCTTGTCGTCGAGGCCGGTGTCGAGGTACGCGTTGGCCATCCGGGCGGTGAGCGCGTCGATGAGTTCGATCTTCGCGACGTCGACCCCCGAGCGGACGGCGTCGAACACCGCCGCGCTCGCGTCGTCGATGTCCCCGAAGATCGCTCGCCCGCCGCGGATCTGCTCCGGTCGGCCCTCGAGTTCCAGCGTCGCCCGGGTGACCACCCCGAGCGTGCCCTCAGACCCGACGATGAGGTCCTTCAGGTTGTAACCCGCACTCGTCTTCACCGCCTTCGAGCCGCAGGTCATGACCTCCCCCTCGGCGGTGACCACCTCGAGTTCGAGCACCCAGTCGGCCACCTCGCCGTACTTCACTGTCTTCTGGCCGGATGCGTCGTTGACGATCATCCCGCCGATGGTCGAGAGGTCCCCCGATGACGGCAGCGGCGGGAAGAACATCCCGTGGTCGGCTGCGGCGTCGTCGACTGCCGAGCCCATCACGCCGGGTTCGACGTCGACCTGGAAGTCGTCGGGACGGACCTCCAGTATCGAGTCCATCCGCATCAGGTCGAGGCTGATCCCTCCGAACGTCGGCACCGGGTTCCCCTCGAGGGAGGTCCCCGCGGCGTAGGGGGTCACCGGCACCCCCCGTTCGCTCGCGGCGGCGAGCACGGCCGCGACGTCCTCCGTCGACTCCGGCCAGACCACCGCGTCCGGGGTGGCGTCGAGGTCCTCCGTCTCGGTCCCCCAGTCGGTCGAGTGGTTCTCCCGGTCGGAGTCCCCGAACGAGACCTGTGAGTCGGGGAGGACGTCGGCGAGGAACGAGCAGTCGTGGGACATACGCTACCACGGCGGTCGCGGGCGTATAAACCCTCGCGCCGGTACTCGTAGCGCCGGTAATCATACGCCGGTAACGATAACCCGACGCGGGAGCGACCGACCGGGCGCCGGGCGTCTCCGCCGCGGTCCACGGACGTGCGCTCGCCGTGCTGGAGTCGCTCCCCGACGACGACCGACTCCTCCAGGGGGACTTTCACCCGGCGAACGTCCTCCTCGGCGACTGTGGTCCCGCTGTCATCGACTGGCTCGACGCGAGCACGGGGCCGCCCGCGGCCGACGTCGCCCGGACCGTCCTGCTGCTCCGGTTCGCGGACGACGGTCCCCTTCGTTCGGACTCTCGGGCGAGCCTTCGCGCGGCTCTACCTGCGGGCCTATCGCCGCGAACGGCCGCTGGATACGTCTCTCGTCCGCTGGTGGGAACTCCCGGTGGCCGTGGCCCGGCTGACCGAGGACGTTTCGGGAACTCGACTCCGGCGGTTCGTCGAGCGGGGTCGGTGGTCCCGGGACGTGACTGGGGCGAATCGCAGTGTTCCGAACTCTCGATCCCGGCACACTGGTTCGCGGTCGTCCCCATCAGGACGTCCACGCAGGCTTCATACGGTCGTGCGTAACTGTTTTCAACAGTCCTCGGACCGATCGGCGTTTCGAGACCGACGAGACGGAACTGGGAGTCGTGAGGCGGGAAGGAATCACGCACGACCGTATGGGTCGCCCCAGGCTCGGTCCCCCGCTTCACAGGACTGTGCACCCGACGGTGTCGGTTCAGTGTCTCCCGAGTATGCAGCGTGGCGGTCGCTCGTGGTTCGTAGAGAGACGGGGTAGGTCAGCCAGCCGTGACCACACGTGGAGACCACGCGGGCTGAAAGGTGGCCGTCTGACCGTGCCGTCTGTCGAGAATTCGGTCTCGTCGCTACAAAACACCTCCGGTACCCGGTCCTGGGACGAATCGGGTCGTTCGATACCGCACTGCATGCGCACTCCCTGTTCGAGCACGCGGGACGAGAGACGCTTCACGACCGCCAGAACGACGGTGTCAGCAGGACGAGCACGGAGATGATCTCCAGCCGGCCGATCCACATCAGGAACACCATGAACAGCTTCGCCGAGCGGGAGAACGGCAGGTAGCCGTTCATCGGCCCCACGACGCCGAACCCGGGGCCGACGTTGCCTAGGATGGCGACGGTCGCGCTCGTCGCCTCCAGGAGCGAGAGCTCCATCCCGGTCCTGACGACGTCGAAGAACAGCAGGCCGGTCGCCACGAAGAAGAACACGAGGAAGACGAGGGTGAACACCAGCACCCCGCGGATCGTCTCCTCGTCGAGGACCTCGCTCCCGAACCTGACGGGCCGGACCGCGCTCGGCCGAGCGGTGGTGAACAGCTCCCGGCGGAAGGACTTGAGGACGACGTACCAGCGGATGATCTTGACCGACCCGGCGGCCGACCCCGCCGAGCCACCGAGGAACATCGCGAACAGCAGGACGTACTTCGCGGGCGTGCTCCAGGTGTTGAAGTCCATGCTCGCGTAGCCGGTCGTCGTGACGATGGCGATGGCCTGGAACAGCCCCTGGCGGAGCGCGTGTTCGAGGTCTCCCGGTATCGTGGGTATCCCCGCTGGGGTCTCCGCGAGCCCGGGACCGAGGAACAGCAGGACGAACCCGAGCACGCCTACACCGGCGATGGCGGTGAGATACGCCCGGAACTCCGGGTTGCCCGTCAGCCGGTCGGAGCTCCCGCGGCGGACGTGCCAGAACAGCGCGAAGTTCGTCCCGGCGACGATCATGAACAGCATGATCACCCACTGAACGACCGGGGCGAACGGCTCGATGCTCCGGGCCTCCGGGGAGAACCCGCCGGTCGGCATCGTGGTGAGCGCGTGGGCGACCGCGTTGTAGAGGCCCATCTCCGGGGCGACCCCGACGAGGTGAAGCAGGTAGAACAGCGCGGCGAGGAGGACGGTGAACCCGGCGTAGATGAGCCAGAGGGCGCGTGCGGTCTCGGCGATGCGAGGGGTGAGCTTCTCGATCTCGAGGCCGGGCGCTTCCGACTCGACGAGCTGCGCCCCGCCGGCGCCGAGCTCGGGCAGGATGGCGACCATCAGCACGACGATGCCCATCCCGCCGAGCCACTGGGTGAGCTGTCGCCACATCAGTATCGACCGGGCGTGGGTCTCGAACGAGATGTCCCCGAGGACGGTCGCGCCCGTGGTGGTGAACCCGCTCATGCTCTCGAACAGCGCGTTCGTCGGCTGAGCGACGGTCCCGTTCCCCGCGAGGAGGTACGGGAGCGTCCCGAGCAGTGGGACGACCAGCCACGCCAGGCCGACGAAGAGGAACCCCTCCGCGATATCGATGTCGGGGTCGGGTTCGAGTCGCTCGAGCGCGAAGCCGACGCCGAGCGCCACCGCCATCGTGGCGAGGAACGGGAGGACAGGCTCGGCGTAGACGAGGGCCGTCCCCAGGGGCAGGACGAGCGGCACGGCGAGGAGCTTCAGCACGCTACCGAGGAGCGAGACGGTCGTCCGGACGTCGACGCGAGAGGCCATCGGTGTTCGGTTGTCGGGTCGTCGCGGGCCGGTGGCAAAGGCGACCCGGTTTCGGTCCCGACCCGTCGGACGCCCCGGTGGCTACGACACCGGTCGGCGATGCGGGTACGCGCCGGAGAGGCGGGTTTTAGTGTCCACCCGCCGTCTATCGGTTCGATGAGAGCCATCGAGGTCACGGGATTCGGCGGGTCGGAGAACCTGGCGGTCGTCGACCGCGGGCTACCGGAGCCGGGCGAGGGCGAGCTCCGGATCGAGGTCCGCGCCGCGGGCATCAACTTCGCGGACATCATGCAGCGACGTGGCCACTACCAGGGCGGACCGGAGCCGCCGTACGTTCCGGGACTCGAGGTCGCCGGCGTCGTCGACGCCGTGGGCGAGGGCGTGGGCAGGGACGTGGGCGACCGCGTCGTCTCCATGCTCGGGTCCGGGGGGTACGCCGAGTACGCCACCGCGGACGCGTCCGGCGTGCTCGACGTCCCCGAGGGGATGAGCTTCGAGGAGGCCGCCGGCTTCCCGGTCCAGTTCCTCACGGCACACAACTGCCTCCACGAGTGGGGCGGACTCGAAGAAGACGAGTCGGTGCTGATCCACGCCGCGGCCGGCGGGGTCGGCACCGCGGCCGTCCAGTTAGCCCGCGAGGCCGGCGCCGAGGTGTTCGGCACCGCGAGCACCCCCGAGAAGCTCGAGAAAGCCGCCGAACTCGGCTGCGACCACCCGATAAACTACACCGAGGAGGACTTCGTCGAGGTGGTGAAGGCCGAGACGGACTACGGGCTCGACCTCGTCCTCGACGGGATCGGTGGCGAGACGACCGAGCGGAGCGTCGACGCGCTCCGCGAGTTCGGCCGGATGGTCTCCTACGGCGCGGCCTCGGGCGAACCGGGCCGGCCGCCGACCGACGAGCTCCTGTTCGGCAACAAGACCGTCATCGGCTACCACCTCGGCCGGGCGGTCGCCCGAAAGCCCGGCAAGGTGTTCGGGGCGGTCCCCGAGCTCACCGGGATGCTCGCCGAGGGGGTGCTGGAGGTGCAGGTCGGCCACGAGTTCGACCTCGAGGACGCCGCCGAGGCACACGAGTTCATCGAGGACCGGAAGTCCTCCGGGAAGGTCGTACTGATCCCGTAGGGTCAGGGGACCGGGTGACCGGATGACCGGGGGACCGACACGGGGTCGAAGCCGGTTTGGACACCCTTTTGCGTCCACCACCGGCACGTCGACCCGGATGACGAACCTCGTCACCGACATCGAGGAGACGGCGACTGAGACGCCGGACGCGGCGGCGCTCGGGCTCCCGGACGGGGAGTTGACCTACGGCGACCTGTGGGCTCGAACCGGACGGTTCGCCCGGGCACTCGCCGAT
>JBEPXB010000144.1:0-6749 GCA_041642135.1 Halobacteriales archaeon
CCGACACGACGGGGCCGGCCTCGTGGCGATGGAGGACGCCGAGTACCGGACGGCCCGCGACCGCTTCGGGTCGGCCGTCGAATCGATCAGGGAGGCCCACCGACGGCTGGCCCGGGCGAAGGACGAAAGCGCACAGGGGTTCCAGTCGTACGCGCTCCCGATCCGCCGGCGGTGTGACCCGTTCCGGCGGGCGTACGAGACCCAGGTCGAGGCGGCGGCCGCGGCCGTCGCGGGCGACCTCGACCGGGCAGAGACGCTCGACTCGCGGGCGATGGACCGGATCGTGACCGCCGAACTGGAGCACCCGCTGCCGGAGCCGGAGGGGGGAGCGCGGGGGTAGAAGGAGGAGTGGGAGGAGGCCGCGGTCAGTCGTCCGCGGGGACGGGCGCCGAGAGGTACTTCTCGTTGACGACCCACTCGCCGTCCTCGTTCCGCACCATGTACTCGCCGTAGTAGGGCACCCGGTCCGCGACGGTCTCGCGGAACGCCTCGCGGATCTCCGGTTTGGTCATCTCGCCCATCGGCTTGAGGTCGTCGTTGCGGTTGAGACAGCCCTTTAGGTAGCCCTCGTGGGTGACGCGCACCCGGTGGCAGTTCGCGCAGAACTCCGGGTTCTCGACGGGATCGACCACCTCGACCATCCCCCCGTCGATCCAGTACCGGGTGCGATGGTGCATCTCGCGGTTCTCGACGCGGTCGGCCTGCTCCTCCAGCCAACCGTGGACCCGCTCGATGTCGACCGCCCACTCGGGTCGGCCGGCGAGTTCGGGCATGTACTCGATGAGCTGTAACTGGAGCCCCTCGTTCTCGGCGACGTGCTCGACCATCTCCGGGACGTAGCCGGCGGTGGCCTCGAAGACGACCATGTTGAGCTTCACGGGGTCGAGCCCGGCGTCGACCGCCGCGAGCACCCCCTCGATCACGTCGTCGTAGGCGCCCGACTTCGTCACCTCGCGGAACGCCTCGGGGTCGAGGGCGTCCTGGGAGACGTTCACCCGCTCGAGGCCGGCGTCGACGAGCGCCTCCGCGCGGCCGGGTAGGAACGTCCCGTTCGTGGTGAGCGAGGTCTCGATGGAGTCCGGCGTCCGACGGATGATCTCCTCCAGGTCGTCGCGGAGCATCGGCTCGCCGCCCGTGAACTTCGCCTTCCCGACGTCGAACTCCTCGCAGACCTCTAGAAACCGGACGACGTCGTCGGTCGACATCTCGTTGTCCCGCGGGTCCATCGGCCCCCGCGTGTCCCCGAGCCCCTCGTTGTGACAGTAGACACAGTCGAAGTTACACCGGTCCGTGAGAGAGATGCGGACCCCGGTGACCTCTCGACCGAACTCGTCCTCCAGCATCACCCGGAGCGAGCCGTCGAGGGAACTTAACCTCGTGGGCGTTCGCGCGCCCGGCGTAACCGTTCGAGGTTACGTCACGCGTTCCGCGGCGCCACCGGTGGCTAGGGGCGGGAGGCTTATGCGGCCGGGTCGACTAGCCGGCCCGTGAACGAAGCCGGTGGCGGTTACGTCGGGGCCGAGGCGGCCAGCGACGCGTTCAAGCCCCTCGGCAACGAGACGCGGGTGGCCGTCCTCCGGGCGATGTTCGAGCGAGAGGACGGCCACCTGCGGCCGACGACGCGAACGTTCTCCGAGCTGTTCGAGGCCACCGAGGAGTCGACGACTGCGGGGTTCGCCTACCACCTCCGACAGCTGGTAGGGCCGTACCTCCGCAAGCGCGAGGACGACTCGTACGAACTCACGTACGCCGGCCTGCAGGTCGGTCGCGGGCTCGCGACGGGCACCTACACCGAGAGCGTCGACAGAGAGCCGGTCGCGCTGGCGGAGGACTGCCCGCTCTGTGGCGAGGCGGAGCTCGCGCTCCGCGCGACGGACAACGTCGCCACGGCCGGCTGTGAGGCCTGCGACCGCGAACTCCTCGCGCTGCCGTTCCCCCCGGGCGGGTTCCGGAGCCACGACACCGACTCGCTCCCGGCGGCGTTCGACCGCCACCACCGCCACCGCATCGGCCTGATGGCCGACGGGAACTGCCCGGAGTGTGGCGGCCGGGTCGAGGGTCGCGTCGAGGTGCTCGACGGCGACGCCGAGGGTACCGGCGGGGAGGACGGAAGCGGTGACGAGGGGACCGAGACCGACGAGGACGACGGGGGAGAGGGAACACCGCGGGCGCTCGCGAGCCTCGACTGTGCGGCCTGTGGCTACGCACTCGGCTGTCCCGTGACGCTGACGACGCTCTCGCACCCCGCCGTCGTGTCGTTCTTCCACGACCACGGCGTCGACCTCCGGGAGCGACCCATCTGGAACGTCGGCCCCGAGTGGCGAGAGCGGGTCGTCTCGACCGACCCGGTCGCCGTGCGCGTCTCGGCCACGCTCGACGGCGAGACGCTCGCGCTCTACATCGGTCGGGACCTCACGGTCGTCCACACCGATCGGGCGGGCGACGACGACGCGAACGAGGCGGCCGGCGAGGGGGACGCCGAGGACGGTCCCGCGGAGGAGGCGGCGACGGCCGAGTCCGAGGCCGGCCCGGGATCGGCGACCGCCTGAGGCCCTCGTCCTTCGGGGAGGGGGTGTGGACCCCGCCGACGGTGTCCGAGGAGTCGGCGGAGTCAGCGGGATCAGGGGAGGACGTTTCCCACCGCGTCGGCCACCGCCGAGCCGTGGCGCCACCGGACGCGTGTCGACTGCTCGATCTGGACGCCGCTCCGCCCGTCGGCGGTCAGCCAGTTGACGATGTTCTCCGGTGAGTCCCCGACGTAGTCGCCCTCGTCGATGCGCTCGACCGGCACGTCCGGCGGGAGGACCCGTTCGATGGCCTCGGTGACCCGCTGGCGTACCTCGCGAGGAGCACCGCCGCCGACCCCGACGCCGTCGTGCCGCCAGCCGTGAAAGGAGACGGCCGCCTCGAACTCGCCGCGCTTTCCGGACCCCGGGCCGAGGAGGCCGTCGAGCGCCGGGAACGACGCCGGGTGGATGTCCCCGGAGGTGACGTGCCAGCGGTCGAACGCCCGCCCGCCGGGCCACCACCCGTTGCAGGTCCACGCGGCCGCGCCGCGCGCCGCCAGTCGCCTCGCCTGGGAGTCGGTGTGCGGTTCGACGTTGCCCCCGTGCGGGGCGACGGCGACCACCGGTCCGCCCTCGATGGCCCGCTCCGTGAACTCCCCGGCGGGGAGCGAGGCCCGCAGCGTGGGTGCCTCCCCCGCGACCCGGATCGGGCCGACGCCGTCGAGCATCCCCGCCATCCCGGGCGCGACGACCGCCCGGTCGTCGACGCCGGCGACCGTCGCGAGCACGCACTCCCGGCCCCGGCGGAGGCGGACCTGCTGGCCGACGTCGCTCCCGGCCCACGCGAGCACCGCCTCGGGGAGCCGACAGTGCTCCCGGAAGAGGTCGGGGTCGGTCGTCAGCGGGTCGGGCCCGGCACCCGGTCCCGACGCCGTCATTCGACCGGCACCGTCGCGCCCTCCCGGGCGAACCGGACGTCGCCGTCGTAGCCCTCGGCGATCGATTCGAGCATCCCGGCGTGTTCGCCGTCGGTGTGCGGGTAGAGGTGAGTCAGGTAGACGGTCCCGAACTCCCGGCCCGCGAGGACCGCCCCCAACTGGGACGGCGTGGGGTGGTTCGAGACGTCGACGCTGTCGGGGAACGAGCAGTCGTGGACGAGCACCGCGGAGCCGTCGGCCAGATCCGCGACCGCCTCGGTCGCCTCCGTGTCGCCGGAGAAGGTGAACGCCGGCCCGCCGCGGTCGATCCGGTAGGCGTAACACGGCATCGAGTGGACGGTCCCGACGGCGTCGATGCCGTAGCCGGCGAACTCGAACGGGGCGTCTTCGGGGGTTACCTCCTCGATGGAGAGGTCGACGCGGTCCCGAAGGTAGTCGAAGGCCGCGAGGAGGTCCGAGAGCAGTTCGCGGGTGCCGGGCGGGCCGGCGACGTTCAGCGTCTCGCTCCCCGCCAGCCACTTGGCCTTCAGGAGCGGAAGGAGGTCCGAGACGTGGTCGAGGTGGTGGTGTGTGAGGAGGACGTGGTCGACGGCCTCGTAGCCGACGTCGGTCCCGGCGAGGCGGTGGAGGACGCCGCTCCCGCAGTCGACCAGCAGCGGCGACCCCGCCGACTCGACGAGGATCCCGGTCTGGACCCGCTCGCCGGTCGGCATCGCGCTCCCGGTCCCGAGGAACGTCACCTGCATGGGGTGTGGGGCGGGTGCGACGGCCTAAGGTGTTCCGACGGCACGGCCCCCGTTCGTACTCGACGCACTCGAATGCGCGTCGTCGGGAGGAGTCCACGCGCCGGGCGGCGAGCGACGGCCGGGACCGTTTCGCCGGACGCCGAGCGACGACCGGGACCACTTTCGCCGCGCTGTGGGAAGCCCTTTGTCTCGGGCGCCCCTCGATTCGAACGAGGATGGGAGGAGAGCCCTCCGGCCGCGACCTGCTCGACGCGCGGCGCGACGAACTGCCGTTCGACCCCGATGCCGTCGAGGTCGAGGACGAGGAGGTGTTAGAGCGGTTCGCGCCGGTCGTCCGCGAGTGGTGGGTCGACGAGTTCGGCGAGTTCGTCCCCGGGAACGGGGGCTTTTTCACCCCGCCACAGCGCGGCGCGATCCCGAACATCGACGCGGGGACGAACAGCCTCATCTGCGCTCCGACCGGGTCGGGCAAGACGCTCGCGTCGTTCGCGGCCATCATCGACGACCTGTTCCGGCGCGAACGTGACGAGGGGCTCGAGAACTCCGTCTACGCGCTGTACGTCTCGCCGCTGCGGGCGCTCGCCAACGACGTCCACCGGAACCTGGAGATCCCACTGGAGGGGATCACCGAACGGCTCCGCGAGCGTGGGGAGGACGTGGAGGTCCGCCACGCCATCCGCCACGGCGATACGGATTCGAGCGACCGGCAGGCGATGCTCGACACCACCCCACACATACTCAACACCACGCCGGAGACGCTCGCGATACTTCTGAACAGCCCGAAGTTCAAGGAGAAGCTCCGGACCGTCGAGTACGTCGTCGTCGACGAGATCCACAGCATCGCGGAGAACAAGCGCGGGACCCACCTCTCGGTCTCGCTCGAACGGCTGGAGGAGCTCTGCGAGGGCTCGCCGACCCGGATCGGCTGCTCGGCGACGGTCGAACCCCTCTCGACGATGGCCGAGTTCCTCGTGGGTCGCGAGTCATCCGGCGGGCCGCCGCGGGAGTACGACATCGTCGACGCGCGGTTCGTCCGCGACCTCGACATCGAACTGCGGACGCCCGCGGCAGACCTCATCGACACGCCCCGCTCCGTGATCACCGAGCGGTTCTACGACCGCCTCCACGAGTGGATCCAGGACGCGACGAACACGCTCGTGTTCACGAACACGCGGTCGGGCGCCGAGCGGGTGCTCCAGAACCTCCGGGAGCGATTCGGGTGCTACGACGAGGGGAACTCGGGAGCCCACCACGGGTCGATGTCGAAGGGGGAGCGCGGGCGGATCGAGGAGAAGCTCAAGCGCGGGGACGTCGATGTCGTCACCACCTCGACGTCGCTCGAGCTCGGCATCGACATGCCCCACGTCGATCTCGTGGTGCAAGTGGGCTCGCCGAAGTCGGTGGCGGCGCTGCTCCAGCGCGTCGGCCGCGCGGGCCACCAGTTGGGACAGACCGTCCGGGGACGGGTGGTCGCGCTCGATCGCGACGAACTCGTCGAGTGTGCGGTGATGCTGAAGCGGGCCGAGGAGGGGTTCGTCGACCGGGTCTTCGTCCCCGAGGACGCGGGGGACGTCGCCGTACAGCACGTCTACGGGATGGCGATCAACGGCGTCCGGCGGGAGGCCGAGGTGAAGGGGATCCTCCGCCGTGCCTACCCCTACCGGAACTACACGGACGCCGAGTGGGAGTCGCTGCTGCGGTACCTCACGGCCGGCTACGAGGGGATGGAGGACCGCAACGTCTACGCGAAGGTCTGGCGGGACACGAACGACCCGCCCGCCGGGGAACACCACTACGAGGAGTACGAGGTCGGCGAGCCGCTGATCGGCAAGCGCGGCCGCCTGGCGCGGGTCATCTACATGACGAACGTCGGGACCATCCCGGACTCCTTTACCGTCGACGTGTTCACGCGGTCGGGGAGCGAGTGGGTGGGCCAGCTCGACGAGGAGTACCTCGACACGCTGGAGCCGGGCGACGTGTTCGTCATCGGCGGGAACCGCTACGAGTACCGCTACCGCCGGGGGTCGAAGGCGTACGTCGACCCGACGAGCGACCGGCCCACGGTGCCGTCGTGGTACTCCGAGCGGCTTCCCCTGTCCTACGACCTCGGCCGCGAGATACTCGCGTTCCAGGGCGAGCTACTGGAGCGGTTCGAGGACGGAGGACCGCCCGCGGTCCGCCGGTGGCTCCGGGAGTACCCCCTCGACGAGAACGCCGTCCGCGCGGTGGCCCGGATGTTCGACGAGCAGGTGCGCTACGCGGGTATCGAGAGCGTCTCGACCGACGAGCGACTGGTGGTAGAGGAGGAGCGCGACCACGACCGGTACCGCCGGAACTACTACGTCCACTCGAACTACGGCCGCCGGTTCAACGACGGCTTTTCTCGATTACTCGCCTACCGGGTCGCACAGGCGGCGAACGCCAACGTTCGGATCGCCGTCGCCGACCACGGGTTCACGCTGTCGATGCCGCTCAACCGGAAGGTCGACCTCGCGGGCCTGGTAGAGGGTATCGACCCGGCCGAGGCCCGCGCGGACCTCAGGACGGCGCTCTCGGGG
>JBEPXB010000145.1:0-6743 GCA_041642135.1 Halobacteriales archaeon
CCCGGCGAGGTGGGCCGCCTCCAGCAGGGAGAGCTGGAGGTCGCGGCCGTCGTCGTCGAGCGACTGACCGTAGAACCCCTGTTCGTAGAGGTCGGGCGGGGCGTCCCAGACGGCGACGCGGTCGCCGAGCAGCACCGCCGGGACACCCTGGGGGAGCGCCGCGTCGCTGGACCCCGACACGTCCGGCCGGCGGGTCTCGAGGTAGGTGATCTCGGATTCCTCGTCGACGACCGCGAGCGTGGCGTCGCCGAGGTGTGCCGCCGGAACCGCCGTCCGCTCGCCGACGACGCGCACCCGGTACGCCACCTCGTCGTCCCACGGCCCCTTCCCGCGGGGGAAGACGTGGAGGTCCACGGCGTCGTCGGTGCCGGAGCCGCTCGGTTGGTCACCCCGGGTCGTCGGCGCGAGGTAGAACCCCCGGTTCCGGAGGTCCTTGTAGACGAGAAAGCGGACGGCGAGGTCGGACTCGCTCGCGAGGTACTCGCGGAACCCCCGCCCGTCGACCGCGTCGAGGTCACCCCGGTAGAGGAGGTGTGCGGCCTCGACGGGCGCGAGCCAGAGCGCCGGCCCGTCCGGTCGGCCGTAGCCCCGCGAGTCGTAGAACCGCTCGCGGGCGTTCCCCTCGACGCGGACGACGCCCTCGCGGGTGTGGCCCTCCATGTCCGGAGGTTCGACTCGGGGCGCATAGCCCCTGCGGTCGCGTACGGCCGAACCCTCCATCCGGCCCCCGTCCGGACGCCTCAGTAGCAGTCGCAGGCTGCGTCGAGACACCGCTCCCCGCCGGCGGTCTCGAACGTCGGGAGACCGCACTCGCAGGTGCCGACGGCGAGCCCGTTCGGTACCGCGAACCCGGTCTCGCAGTCGGGGTAGGAGGCACAGCCCGCGATCAGCCCGCCACGACGGAGGACCCGCAGGTCGTCACCGCACTCGGGGCACGTCCACGCCCGGTCGAACGCCTCGCGCACCCGGTCGTCGAGCGACTCGCACTCGCGGTCGATGCAGACCTCGAACTCCGCACCGCGGGTGACTCGACACGTGGGCAGGCCGCACTCGCAGGTCGAGTCCAGCACCGTCGCCCCCGCGGGGAGGCCGTACCGCTCGCCGCAGTCCGTACAGTGGACCGCGCCGCGTGCGCGGACGAGGACGCCCCCGTCGTCGCCCTCTACGCCTCCGTCGCCCACGCCCCCGTCCGACCGAGCGGTCGCACCCGCACAGTCCGGACAGACCCCCACGGGAACGCCAGCGTTCGAAGCCGGCACGTCGGCGTCGAGAGTCGCCTCGTGGACGGTCAGACGGAGCCGCTGGTCGCCGTCGGTCGCCGTCACTACCAGTGGGTCGTGCTCGACGAAGGTCGTCTCGGGCCTGGTGAGCCACGCCGCGGGCTGGTAGCCGTCGGCGTCGTGGACGAGGACGGTCCTGTCGGGCTTGACGAGCGCGACGACCCGTCCGCGTTCGATCCGGTCGCCCGAACCCGCGCCGGTGAACTCCATCGTACAGTCGCCCGCGACGATTCGCGTGGTCTCCTGTATGAACGTCTCGGTGGACACGGGGTGGGTTGGTCCCGTCCCCCTACTTGAACCTACGCGACGGGAACAGGTGACTCGGGCGGCGACAGGGAACCGAAGGGCCGGACGTGCTATCGCGGCGGAGATGCTCGTTCCGTCGAGTTCTCAGCGGACGGAGACCTCGACGTCGGGCGTCCCGCTCGACCGCAGGTACGAGAGGACCGTGACGACGGAGACGAGGACGACCGTCGTCAGCGCAAGCAGGCCGACGGCCGTGTCGAGGGTCATCAGCGCGAAGCTCGCGAGGACGAGGCTCAGCAGTAGCCAGACCGTGAGCGCGGTCAGCAGCCAGTCGAGCCGCCGGAGGAGCCGTTCGTCGATCATGCCCCGTGAACGACGGTCGGGGACATAGCCTTTCTCGGCCCCGGAAGGTCGGCCGTGGATCGGACCGCGGGGCGGCCCGACGGTCCGGCCCCGCTACCTGTTGAGCGTGTGGATCGCCTCCCCGCGGGCGTTCATCGCCGCCTCCATCACCGCCTCTGCGAGCGTCGGATGGGTGTGGATGGTGGCGGCGACGTCCTCGAGGGTGGCGCCCATCTCGATGGCGAGGCCGAACTCGGCGATCAGCTCCGAGGCCTCGGGACCGACGATCTGTGCCCCGAGGACGAACCCGGTCTCGTCGTCGGCGACGACCCTGACGAACCCGTCGGACTCGTCGAGCGTGAGCGCCCGGCCGGAGGCCCGCATCGGCATCTGCCCGACGACGGGGTCGAAACCGGCCTCCTCGGCCTCCGCCTCGGTCATTCCGACGGTACCTATTTCGGGGTCGGTGAACACCGCCGCGGGGACCGCCTGGTAGTCGAGCGCCGACGGCTCGCCGGCGGCGACTTCGGCGGCGACCTCGCCCTCCTTCATCGCCTTGTGCGCGAGCATCGGCTCGCCCGCCACGTCGCCGACGGCGAGGACGTTCTCCACGTCGGTCCGGGCGCGGTCGTCCGTCCCGAGGAAGCCCCGGTCGGTCGTCTCCAGGCCGATGGCCTCGAGGTTCAGCGTATCCGTCACCGGCTCGCGGCCGACCGCGACGAGCACCTTCTCGGCGTCGTAGCGGTACTCCTCGCCGTCCTCGTCCTCCGTCGTGACGCGGGTGTCGTCGCCGGCGACCGTCCACGACGACGCCCGCTGTCCGAAGTTGAACTCGACGCCGAGCTCCTCCGCGTGTTTCCTGACCACTCGGGTGACGTCGGACTCGTACCCCGGGAGGACGTCGTCGAGCATCTCCACGACGGTGACGTCGGTGCCGAGTTTGGCGTAGACGGTCGAGAGCTCCATCCCGATGTAGCCGGCGCCCACGACCAGCATCGAGTCGGGCACCGATTCGAGGGCGAGCGCGCCCGTCGAGGAGAGGATCCGCTCCTCGTCGAACTCGAAGTTCGGCACCTCCATGGGGCGCGACCCCGTGGCGACGATGGCGTCCTCGAACTCGACCGACTCGCTCCCCTGGCCCTCGCCCTGGTGGGCGACCCGGACCTTGTTCGTGCTCGCGAACTCCGCGCGGCCCTCGACGAGGTTGACGCCGTTGGCCTTGCAGAGCTTCTCGACGCCGCCCGTGAGCTGGTCGACGACGCCGTCCTTCCAGGTCTTCAGTCCCATCATGTCCACGTCCGCGCGGGCGTGGATCCCCATGTTCTCCGCACCTTCGACGCGGTGTTTCATGTCCGCGGCCGTGATGTACGCCTTCGAGGGGATACAGCCCACGTTGAGGCAGGTCCCGCCGTAGGCGTCCATCTCGACGAGTGTCGTGTCGAGGCCGAGCTGTGCGCCGCGGATGGCCGCGGTGTACCCGCCCGGCCCCCCGCCGATGACGAGGAGCTCCGTACCCGTAGAGACGTCTCCGACTACCATACTCGTGCCACAGCCCCTGTCGTTAAAAGATGGCAGGACTCGCCGGTAGCCGGTCGACCGCCCGGAGCGAGTCGAACGTCTCGGGGTCGGAGACCCGCCCGTGGACGAGCAGCCGGAGGTCGAAGTCCATCCGGTCGACCGGGGGGTACTCGAGCACGGGACCGAGTCGGCAGGCGACGTCCATCGTCCGCTCGAAGCGCGCGTAGTCCTCGGCCAGCAGGTCGCCGAGTCGCGTCGTCCCGTAGGCTTCCTCGTCCTCGCGTACCCACCCCCGTTCCGCGAAGTCCTCCAGGATGCGCCCGACGGTCACGTCCGAGATGCCCGTCGCCTCGACCAGTTCGTACTCCGTGTGCGGGCCCTCGGCGAGCGTCCCCAGTACCGCCACCCGGTTCTCCGATCGGGTGAGGAAACTGATCTCCCCGAACGAACTGATCTCCCCGAACGGGTCCACCATGCGCGGGTGCGCGGACCACGGGCGCAAAAACCTGGCGCCGCCCGGGATCGAGAACGGACGGAAGGTCGACCGCTCTACTCCAGCAGCAGCAGGTCGGGGTTCTCCAGGTACTCGATGAGCGTGTTGGCGAACCGCGCCGCGTCGGCCCCGTCCACAACGCGGTGGTCGATCGAGAGCGAGAGCGGCAGCGTGTACCGCGCGACGACCTCCCCGTCCTCTACGACTGGCCGCTGTTCCAGCGCGCCGAGCCCCAGGATGGCCGTCTCGGGGTAGTTGATGATGGGGGTGGCGTACTCCCCGCCGATCGCCCCGAAGTTCGTGATCGTGAACGTCCCGCCCTGCATCTCCTCGCGTGTGATCGAGCGGTCGCGGGCCTTCGCCGCCAGCTCGTTCACCTCCTCGCCGATGGCGAGCATGTCCTTCCCGTCCGCGTTCTCCACGACCGGGACCATCAGGCCGGCCTCGGTGGCGACCGCGATCCCGATGTTGTGGTAGCCCTTGACGAGTATCTCCTCGTTCTCCTCGTCGAGCTGGGAGTTGAGGATGGGGTGCTGGCGGAGCGCGGCCACGACCGCCTTCACGACGAACGGCATGTACGTCAGCCGCGTCCCGCGCTCCTCCGCGCGGGGCTTCAGCCGCTCGCGGACCTCGACGAGGTCGTCGACGACGGCCGTGTCGTGGTGACTGACGTGCGGCGCGGTGTACTTCGAGCGCTCCATCGCCTGCCCGATGGTCCGTCGAACACCCCGGTAGGGCCGGCGCTCGACCTCGCCCTCGGCCGTCGTCTCCGTGGCGGGGGCCTCGGTCCCGTCGCCCCCGGTAGCCGCGGCCGCCGAAGTCTCGGCGGCCTCCACGGCCTCCGCCGAGACCGCCTCGACGTCCGCCTCCTGTGCGGCCCGCTGAGCCTCCGCGTATCCGGTCACCTGTTCGGCAGTGACGAACGGCTCGCCGTCGCGGGTCTCGTCGGTCGGAACGTCGTCGATGTCGACGCCCTGCTCCCGTGCGACCCGCCGGGTCGCCGGTGCCGCGAGCGTCCGGTCGCGGCCGGCCGGTTCGGGACCCGCGGTCGCGCCGTTGCCCGCCTGCGTCGCCGCGCCCGTCGACTCGGCGGTGTCAGGCCCGTCCTCGTCGACCCGCCGAGTCGCCGATCGCGGTGCCGACTCCGGTTCGGGCTCCGGCTCGGGTTCGGCCCCGCCCTCGGCGGCCGCCCGGACGTCGGACTCGGTGACTCGCCCGCCCGGTCCCGACCCCGCGACGGCCGCGATGTCCACGCCGAGTTCGCGGGCCAGCCGCCGCGCGGAGGGGGCCGCGAACGTCCGGCCGCCGCGGCTCGCGGAGCCGGGCTCCCCGTCCTCGCTCTCCTCGTCTGCGGGGGCGACGGCGGGCTCCGGTTCCGATCCGGTCGCGTCGCCCGTGTCGGCTCCCGTCCCATCCGTCTCCCCGGCCGCGGGCTCGACGGGTTCGCCCTCGACGTCGAACGTGATGATCACCTCGCCGACCGGGACCATCTCGCCCTCCTCGGCCCGTATCTCCCGCACCGTCCCGTTCACCGGCGAGGGGACCTCCACGACGGCCTTGTCCGTCTCGACCTCCGCGACCGGCTGGTCTTCCCGTACTGTGTCGCCGACCTCGACGAGCCAGGTCACGATCTCCGCCTCGGCCAGTCCCTCGCCGACGTCCGGGAGCTTGAACTCGCGGACCATGTTCAGAACTCGTAGGCCCGGCGGATGCCGTCCTCGATGCGGGCCGCCTCGGGCAGGTAGTAGTCCTCGAGTGCGTACAGCGGCACGGGCGTGTCGAACCCGGTGACCCGTTCGATCGGGGCCTCCTGGTAGAGCAGGGCCTCCTCCTGTATCGTCGCCGTGATCTCCCCGGCCAGTCCGCCCGTCCGGGGCGCCTCGTGGACCACGCAGGCCCGTCCCGTCTTCTCGAACGACTCGAGTATGGCGTCCTCGTCGAGCGGCGAGAGCGTCCGGAGGTCGACCACGTCGCACTCGATGCCCTCCTCGGCGAGGTTCTCGGCCGCCTCCATCGTGGGACGGGTCATCGCTCCCCAGGTGAACACGCTCACGTCCTCGCCCTCCCGGCGGGTAGCAGCCTCCCCGAGCGGCACCGTGTACGTCTCGTCGGGAACCTCCTCGCGGAAGGCGCGGTAGATGAGCTTCGGTTCGAGGAAGACCACGGGGTCCGGGTCCCGTATCGCGGAGGCGAGCAAGCCCTTCGTGTCGTAGGGCGTGCTCGGGATGACCACCTTCAGCCCCGGCTCGTGGACGAAGAACGCCTCCTTGGACTCGCTGTGGTGCTCGGGCGCGCGGATGCCGCCGCCGTAGGGCGCACGCACGACCAGCGGACACGAGAACCGTCCGCGCGAGCGGGTCCGCAGGCGGGCGGCGTGGGAGATGATCTGGTCGAACGCGGGGTAGATGAACCCCATGAACTGTATCTCCGGTACCGGACGCAACCCGTAGGCGGCCATCCCGATGCTCGTCCCGACGATGCCCGACTCGGCGAGCGGCGTGTCGATCACCCGGTCGCCGCCGAACTCGTCGTAGAGCCCCTGCGTGGCCCGGAAGACGCCGCCGTTCCGGCCGACGTCTTCCCCGAGGACGATCACGTCCTCGTCGCGCTCCATCTCGCCGTACAGGCCGTCCCGGACCGCCTGCACGAGGGTGAGGTTCTCCGTCGCCTGTTCCTGAGTGCTCATTCCAGTAGCCTCTCGTCGCCGTGGCGTTCGCGTAACTGTTCCAGTTCGCGTGCCTGCTCGCGCAGGCGACGCGGCATGTCCGCGTAGACGTGCTCGAAGATGCTCTCCGGACCCGGCCGCTCGAACTCCTCGGCGGTCTCGATGGCGTCGGCCACCTCCTCCTCGACGCTCGTCACGA
>JBEPXB010000146.1:0-6739 GCA_041642135.1 Halobacteriales archaeon
ATTCCGTGCCTAAGAGCACGTCGTGCTGACTGGTCCATGCGCGAAAGAAGCCGAGTCATGGGCGCTACAGCCCGGCTGCCGCGGCGCGGCCCGCAGTGGCTGGCCGCGGCCCAGCGTGAGCGACCGCTATAGCCAGACAGCGACCGCACCGCCGTGTCGTTCCCGCCCCGCCTGACGGCTGTGTGGGCAGCAGGCACCGAGCCGGCGGAAGCATTTTGTCGTCAACGGTGGTTTGTGGAGATAGCAGCGTTTCCATAGGTGAATACAGAGGTTTTTTCAACCGAACGTTACTGAAAAAGGACTCGTCAGCGTAGACGATAGCTGGAACTGTTCTGTTGGACATGGTGGATTTGGAACGAATTCTATGAACAGCCGAAAAGATAGCTACGTTCCGTCCTCTTCGCCGGGTTCCTCCCTTTCGTGTCTTCGCTGTGGTTCAACCCGAGGTTCATCCGGTTAGCAACAGTTGCTCTCGTGGGGATTCCACACGCACGCGTTTCGCGGTTCTCCTCGATGGACGCCGAGAGACACGTGTAGCCACGGAAGTACTTGGATGGCCAATAGTCGTCGTCACAGTCACGAACGTAGATCGGATCGTGATCTCGCTTGGCGCCCGGTAGTACCCGTGGCGGGTAGCGGCGCGTAACGCCGTACGCTAGTCGGGGTCGAGCGAGACCGTCCTGAGCGGGCCGTGTCCCCACCGGTCGGCGTCTCGGAGATGACCCATGTGGAACGAGAGTTCGGACCGCAGGTTGGCGCTGAGGGCACCGTAGAAGAAGCCGACACTCTCGTCCGGCCGCATCGGGATGCGCCACTCGTGACGGCCTTTCAACCGGCGGGAACAGAGGCGTGGCCCTCGCGGGAGATACCGACCGGCGAGCGCGAAGGGACTCTCACCCTGGGTGGGTTGTCGTTCGCCAACACAATTATTATTAATGGGCTATAAATATGTGTTAACGTCTAGCATGAGTTCTGACGAAACCAGCCGATCGACCGACGTACACGGCCACGAACATCACGAAGTCGAGGGACCGGGGTATCCAACGCCGGCGGCGATGCGCACCGAATCGGAACGCGAGAAGACCGCCTTCGTCATGTCGCTCCGAGTCGGGATGGACGTGGACGGCCCGGACTTCGTCGGCGTCGTGGACGTCGACCCTGCCTCCGACACGTACGCGGAGTTGATCGACACCATCGAGATGCCGAACAAGGGCGACGAGCTCCACCACTTCGGGTGGAACACCTGTTCGTCCTCGTGTCACGCCGAGGGGCTGACACGAGATCACCTGATCGTTCCCGGGCAACGCTCCTCTCGAATCCACATCATCGACGCCGCCGACCCGCGGAACCCGACGATAGAGAAGGTGATCGAACCCGAGGAGGTGTTCGAGCACGACCTCTCGGCGCCGCATACGGTTCACTGCGTTCCCGAGGGGAAGATCGTCATCAGCATGCTCGGCAACGCCGACGGCGAGCTCCCCGGTGGTTTCCTCCAGCTCGATCAGGACGACTTCTCCATCGACGGCCACTGGGAGGCCGACCCCGGCGACATGGAGATGAACTACGACTACTGGTATCAGCCCCGTCACGGGGTGATGATCTCCAGCGAGTGGGCCGCCCCCGAGACGTACTACCCGGGCTTCGACATGGACGACGTGGAGGCCGGCAAGTACGGTGACAGCATCCACATCTGGGACTGGGAGACGAAAGAACACCGGCAGACCCTCTCCTTCGGCGAGGAGGGACTGATTCCGCTCGAGGTCCGGATGCCCCACAACCCCGAGGAGACGGAGGGGTACGTCGGCGCCGCGCTCTCCTCGAACGTCATCCGCTTCTGGGAGGACGCGGACGGGAACTGGGACTGGGAGACGGTCATCGACATCAACAACCGCGAGCATCCCGACTGGGACATGCCGGTCCCCGGCCTGGTGACGGACCTCCTCCTCTCGCTCGACGACCAGTACCTGTTCTTCTCGAACTGGCTCCACGGCGACGTGCGGATGTACGACGTCAGCGACACGGGGAACCCGCGGTTGGTCGACCAGTGCTGGGTCGGGGGCAACTTCGCAGACCGACAGACGATCGACGACCACGTGGTCCGGGGCGCCCCACAGATGCTCCAGCTCTCCCGCGACGGCCGCCGCCTCTACTGGACCTCCTCCCTGTTCTCCAGCTGGGACAACCAGTTCTACCCCGAAATCGGCGAGCGGGGATCGCTGATGCTGAAAGCGGACGTCTACCCCGAGGAGGGGCGGATGGAGCTCGACGAGGAGTTTGTCGTCGATTTCGGCGACGCCCCCGGCGGCCCTGCCCGCGCCCACGAGATCCGCTGGCCCGGCGGCGACTGCACCAGCGACGTCTGGCAGTAGCCGCCGATGTCCCACGCGGTCACGCTGGAGTGGCGCGACGGCCGAGCGGCGACCGTCGACGTCCGGGAGGCCGAGACGGTCATCGACGCCACCGAGCGTGCGGGCCTCGGCGTCCCATACGGCTGTCTGCACGGTGCCTGCGCCACCTGCACCGGACGCCTGCTCGAGGGTGACCTCGTCCACGTCGGACGCCCGCGGGGGTTGAAGCCCCGACACCGACGGGACGGGTACGTCCTGCTCTGTGTGGCCGCACCGCGCTCGGACTGTCGGATCGAGGTGGGGGCGGAGATACAGGCCGACCTCGTGCCGAACCCATGGAAGTGAGTTCGATCCGCCGGCGCGCGGCCGCCGCCGCACTCGGTGTCGCCCTCCTGTCGACGCCGGCGTCAGCCCACGGCGGGACCGCTGCTGCAACGGGTCTCTCCTTTCCGCTCGTCGCCGCTGGTATCGTCCTCGTCAGTCTGGTCGGCGGCGGTTTCGTCCTGGTCACGTACGGCCGACTTCCGTGGTCAACGGGGCGAGCGGCGCTTCCGGCGCTCGTGTTCGCGCTCGGCGCCGCGGCGCTGGCGTTCGCCGTCACGCGGGCGGTGGGGGCGGCCCTCGTCGGCCTCGCAGCCGGCGCTGGCGCCGTCTATTTCGCCCGCGATGCGGCGATCACGGACTGCGGTACCTGTGCGGACGCTGCGCTGGGGGCCGTGACGCTCCACCGTGGTCTCGAGGGTGTCGTCCTCGCCACCATCTACGCCGCCGATGCGGCGCTCGGGCTGGCGGGCGCGCTCGTCGTCGCCGGGCACGCCGCTATCGAGACGGCCGTCGTCGGGTCGCTGTACGCCACCGCCGGCCGTCGGTACGCCCTCGGCGCGGTTCTCGTCGTCCAGACGGGATTCGTCGGCGGCGTCGCGGCCGGATGGGGGGTCATCAGCGGCGTGTCGCCGACCACCGAAGCCGGCCTGCTGGCGCTCGTCGGGGGCGTCCTCCTCGCCGTCGGCATCCGAGAGGGACGGCGTTTGCACGTGACGGGCGTCCTGCCGGCGTAGGTCACACCGGCCGCCCACGGCAACTCGAACAGGTGCGAGAACGTGATGTAGAGGTGTGGACTAGCCGTGGGGGCAGATCTCGCCCTCCTGAACGACCACGGCCTCGTCGTCCCCCCGAGCGTCTGCTGTCCATCGGCACTGACCGGTTCTGACGCCCCAGATCTGAACCAATCGCCGCGAAAGATATGCGCCGTGTATGCAGCACGACTTGGCGGTACTCCCAATCCACCAGCATGAGCATAGCTACGGGTGTCTCATCACGACCAGCCCACGACTGAATGGGCGGATCGCCATCGGCGGGCGCTCACGACCCGGCACACCCACGAGGACGTCCTCACCGACCGCCAGTTCGAACTCCTACTGGAAGCGTGTTCGATGCTTCCAGACCCCTACGACTTTGAGGCACGATTCATCTGTCTCATCGCAGGCCGACTCGGGCTTCGGGCTGGCGAGATCGCCCACTTTCAGACCGCGTGGGTGAACTGGAACCGCCGAACGATTCGCATCCCACAACACGAACCGTGCCGGTGCGGGTACTGCCGACGACAAGCCCGACAGGAAGCCACCAACAACGATGGGCTGTCCGTGGAGGATGCCGTCGCGTCCCGTTGGCATCCGAAGACTGTCGCCTCCACTCGACTCATCCCATTTGACCTCTCGCTCCGACTGGAGCTGTGTATCGAACGCTTCGCCGACCGATACGATGCGTTTCCTCGGTCGCGATCAACGATCAACAGACGAGTGCAGGCTGCTGCAAGCACGGCTGAGCTCTCGGGTCGGGTCTACCCACACTGTTTGCGAGCGACTGCCGCCAGCTACCACGCCTACAAAGGCGTCGCTCCAGCGCCCCTACAAGGCCTGATGGGGTGGAGCGATCTGGCGACTGCGCAGAAATACATCCGCATCTCGGGGACAGCAACGGCTGATGCACTGCGTCGAGTCCATCACCGGTAGGGACTCCTCAAACGTCCCTCAGTAGCGGCGTGACCGATTCAGAGGTTGTATTCAACGGTGACTAGCGGAAACGTTAGGAAAGATCCTCGACAGTGAGTTTCGTTGCACCCTCTCGGTATCGCTCGAACAGTTCAAGCGCCCAGGTCCGAACAGTCTCGTTTCGGCTCTCGATGACGGCCCTGGATCCGTCATCGGCGGCGTGACCGTTCTCGATGACGACGACCTCGTCGAGGATGAACAGGTTACACGGAACCTCGCCGTCGTATATGTAGTACTCGGCTCCTGCTTCGACCTGTTCCAGTCCCGTCTCCATCGCCTCTGGGATGTCGGTGAAATACTCGTGAATGTGGCCCGGATTGATCAAGACGTAGTCGAGGTGGCCAGCGACGATGCGGTCGTGAGCCTCGGAGCCAGGCGTCGCTGGGCCCGGGTCCTTCGAAAGCACGTAGAAGCTGGCCGATCCATCTCGGAGGAGGTCGGCAAGGTATCTCCGGAACGCAATAGGTTGCGGCCCGCCCAGTCGTCGAACCGTCGCATCGCCGAAATGACGACGGTCGATAGACAGCTCGGTCGTCGGTAGTATCGCTGCCACCTCTCCGAGGTCCCGGAGAACGTCCACCGAACTGACGAACGACTCGAACTCGTCGGCGAGGTGCGCTCCAAACGGTGTCGGGACGTACTCGCCCTCCGTGGTCCGTTCCGCCCAGCCTCGCTCCTCAAACTCGGTGAGGATACGGCTGAGCGTTGGCTGGGACGCTCCGGTTACGTCTGCCAACTCACGGCGAGAATACCCCGACGGAAACTGTCCGGGGCGTGGTGTCGTCGCCGCGAGGGTAACGAGAAGCTTGGCGCGGTTCTTCGACCGCGTGAGGTACGTGATCTCCGCCAGCGTGTCACTTGGAACCTCCCTGCTCCCGCACATACCGCTAGATACGTTGCTCATCGCTATCAATATTCACACCGTGAAACCCGGCTCGCATCATAAATATCATTTCACCGAGTAATCTGATAACCCGGGGCAGCGTATCGGCGCGTGCCCCCGCGAGAGAACGGTGGCCGGAACCGAGCCAGATGGGACTGGTTGTCCACGGGGAAAGCGCACAGATGGCAACAACGACCACGACCGCGAACGTGGATCCGATTCATGGGACCAACAGCTGATGACAACAGACCAGCCGACGCACACGGAATCGAACCACGGACTGTATCTTCAGAACACGCCGGGCTACCTCGGCGACTTGGCGACGCCCGACGTACTGGTTGAGTACGCCGTCGCCGCCGAAGAGGCGGGATGGGACGGAGTGTTTCTGGCAGACGGGCTCAATCCGGAGTTCAAATCCATCGACCCCTGGACTACGTTGGCCGGAATCGCCCCCCTCACGGACGAGCTCGTACTGGGAACGTGGGTCACGCCGGTGCCACGGCGCCAGCCCTGGCAACTCGCCCACGACCTCGCCACCCTCGACCATCTCTCCGACGGACGGGTGCTGCTAGGGGGTGGGCTCGGCGTCGTGGGAAGTTTTGCGCCACTCGGGCTGGACCGGGATTCGGACCGGATGGGCCAGCAGTACGACGAGGCGCTCGACGTCATCACCGGCCTGTGGGAGGGCGGCCCGTTCAGCTACGACGGAGATTTCTACACGATGGAGGAGGCAGAACTGCCGCTCACGCCCCTCCAGCAGCCCCGGATTCCGATCGTGCTGGGCTGCTGGTGGCCGAACAAGAAACCGTTTCACCGGGCGGCCAACTGGGACGGCATCATGCCGGTCACGCCCGCGATGTACGGCGAAGACGGAGCCCAGGGGGAACCCGTGACGGGCTCCCCCCAGGAGGAACTCCGCGAGATGTTGGATTACTACCGTGGGCTCACGGACGACCCGGGAGAAATCGTCCTACCGATCGACAAGCCACAGGCACCACCTGAATTCCGCGAGACGTGCGAGGAACTGGGCGCGACGTGGCTGCTCACGACGAACCTCCTTGTGGCCGACGACCACGACCGGAACCTCGATCGGATCCATGACGGGCCCCCCGGCTAGCCTGAACCTCCAGATGCTGCATTCGCGCGATCTATTCACTGTACTTCTGCGGTTTAATCACCAGTCGGTCAACCCCTTCACCATCGCCTCTCCAACCTCCTGTGCTTTCAGTCGTTCCAGCCCTTCAGATTCCGCGATCTGTGTCGCCATTTCGTAGACGAGAGTTCTGGCGACAGCAGGGAAGGGCGGTGGCCGAGCGGCCGCGCCCTGCGCGGCACGCTCGGCTGCAATGAAACCATACGTCAACAGGACAATTGTGACATGGTGATGCCACCCTTTCCATGACCGGCCTTCGAAGTGATCGAGTCCCAGCACCTGCTTGGCGTCTTTGTGGAATTGC
>JBEPXB010000147.1:0-6638 GCA_041642135.1 Halobacteriales archaeon
TACACGTCCCTGCCCTCGTACGCCCCGTACCACCAGAAGCTCCTCGACCAGTACGACCCGGTACAGATGCACCAGGCGCAGATCGAGGCCGCGCGCGAGTACGGTCCGCAGTACTCGGTCACTGGGGCCGCGTGGGACCTGGACCAGACCAACAAGCTCCGCTGGACGGACCTCAACGAGACGATCAGCCAGGCGATGGCCGGTCAACACACCATCGAGGAGACGCCCGGACTCGTCCGCGAGCGGATGCTGGAGACGCTGGGAGCGACCTGATCCGATCTCGCGTTCAAGCCGACGGGCGTCCCTGCCGTCGGACCGGATCAGCGGGGTCGGCTCGCCGACGGCCCGTCCTCGGGGACGCCGGACAGCTTCGGGAGGCAGAACGCTCCGCCCTTGCGACGGCAGTGGCGGTCCCCCTCGACTGCTCTCCGCTCCGGGTCAGCGCCCCCCGACCGAACAGTGTAAGTAGGCCCTCGCGGTGAGGGTTCTCATGCAATACGGTACCGGCGAGCACGCCTACGAACTGGTCGACGACTGGGCCGTGCTCCCGGACGGGGAGTCGTTCCTGGACGTCGGGAGCATCTGCATCACCGGGGACGACGACGTCCTCGTGTTGAACCGCGGGAGCCACCCCGTGATGGTCTTCGACGGGAGCGGCGAGCGACTGAATACCTGGGGCGACGGCCACTTCTCCGACCGCCCGCACGGGATGGGTCTGGACGCCGAGGGCGACGTCTACTGCACGGACGACGGGAACCACACGGTGCGGAAGTTCTCGCCGGACGGCGACCTCCTGATGACGCTCGGGACCGAGGGCGAACCGTCGGAGACGGGGTACCGACACGCGCCGGATATCTTCGAGCGGATCGCCTCGATCGAGCGGGGTGGGGAGCCGTTCAACCAGCCCACCGGCGTGACGGTGCCCGACTCGGGGGAGATCTTCGTCGCGGACGGCTACGGGAACGCGAGGGTCCACCGGTTCGGTCCCGAAGGGGAGCTGATCGGCTCCTGGGGTGGACCGGGAGCAGGTCCCGGCGAGTTCAGGCTCCCCCACTCGATCCACCACGACGACGAGGACCGGATCTGGGTGACCGACCGCGAGAACTCCCGGATCCAGATATTCGACACGGAAGGCGAGTTCCTCGAGGAGTGGACGGACCTGATCCGGCCGACCGACGTCGCCATCGACGGGGATACCGTCTACGTCGCCGAACTCTGCAAGCGACTCAGCGTGTTCACGATCGACGGGGAGCTGTTGACGCGGTGGGGGAACGAGGACCACCCGGCCGACGACCCGCTGTTCGTCGCGCCACACACCGTGGCGGTCGACTCGAACGGCGACCTCTACGTCGGGGAGGTCTCCTACACCTACAACGGGACCGACCGCGGCGCGCGAACGGTACAGAAGTTCGCGAAGAGCGGGTAGCTTCGGCCGGTCGGGCGGCCCCTCGGCCTCTCGATCCGTTTCGACTCCTCCGGGTCAGGTCGCCCACCGGTCCAGCACCGTCCGGTCGCCCTCCGTCCGTTGCCAGAGGAGTGCCACTCTGGTGCTCCGGTCCGCCCGAACGACGCCGTACTCGCCCTCGGTGAGCAAGTTGGCGCTCCAGTACACGCGGCGGTGTCGGCCGTCGACGGCCACCGAGAGGTGCTCGGTCCGGACCGGTTCGCCACCGTCGTGCCAGACACGGACGTGACTCTCGTTGACGCGCTCTACGGTCCAGTCGGTCTCGGGTGCGGCGCTCGACTCCTGCCCGACGGAGGTGGCCCCGAGCACGAGGAGGACGAGCGCACCGACGATGGCGAGGACCAGCACGACCCCGAACAGGTCGAGCAGCCGATCCCCGTCGAGGTCGGTCATGGTGTCTCCGTCCGGACCGGTCCGAGGACGGGGGACCACCCGGTCCCCGCGTGGCTCCTCCGGCCGGTCGGTCGCGACCGGTCGTGCGGGACGGATCGGGTGCCACTCCTCGACGGGGCGTTCCGTTCGGGCCGGGTCGCCGACGACGGCATTCCGTCCGATACTGGATCCCGGTCGCTCTTGAAACTCGTGGACGATGCCGACGAACGAGGGAGTGCCTTGAGGGAGTGCCTTCGGACGTCTTCAGGGGACGACACACCCGGTGTGATGAGAGACGATCGGTGGGTCCAGTCGCTGCGCACAGGCGGGTGGCGCGCAGGAGAAACGGAACGTCGCCGGCTCGGAAGCGTTCGACCCGTCGCGAGCCGCCGCTACAGTTCGAAGTGTCCCGTCGGGGCCTCGCTCCCACCCCGGATGACGACCCACTCGTTCCACCCCGTCTCGAGACTCGTGACGGACGACCGACCTGCGCGACGGGACCGGTGAGCGTTTCCGAACACGTTCGGCGGTTGGTTTTCCGTAACCCGTCTCGCATCGAGACCCATGGGACAGCCGTCGCACGACGAAACAGGCCAGGGTCGGCACTGGCGGGACGGTGACTGCGTCCTCCGCCGACGAACTCGACGATGAATCCACGAGCGATCGACACGACGCGGCGGCCGTTCGTGCTCGTCTGGGAGGTGACGCAGGCGTGCGAGCTGGCCTGCAAGCACTGTCGGGCCTCGGCCGAACCGCGTCGACACCCGGACGAACTCACGACCGCGGAGGGCGAGCAGTTCCTGGAGGCGGCCCGACGGTTCGGCGAGGGTCAACTGGTCGTCCTGTCGGGCGGCGACCCGCTCGCCAGGGACGACACGGTCGACCTCGTGGACTACGGGACCGACCTCGGCCTCCGGATGACGCTGACGCCTAGCGGGACAGCGGCGCTCACCCCCGACCGGGTGTCCGAACTCGCCGACGCCGGACTCCGGCGGATGGCGCTCAGCATCGACGGCGGTTCGGCGGCTGCACACGACGAGTTCCGGGGCGAGTCGGGAAGCTTCGAGGGGACGGTCCGGGCCGCCGAGGCCGCCCGGGAGACGGGGCTTCCGCTACAGATCAACACCACGGTGTGTGCCGAGACCGTCGGGGAACTGCCGGCCATCCGTTCGCTGGTCGCGGACCTCGGTGCCGTGCTCTGGTCGGTGTTCTTCCTCGTACCGGTCGGTCGGGGCCGGGTGCTGGACCCCGTCTCGCCCGAACGTGCCGAGCGGGTGATGGAGCGGCTGGCGGCGGTGAGCGACGACGCCCCGTTCGGCGTCAAGACGACCGAAGCCCCCCACTACCGGCGCGTCGCCATCGAACGCGGACGGAGCGCGGACGGACCCGGGAACGAGAACGGCAGCAGGGGCGAGGCGGGCCGTCGTCCCTCGCCGGACGGGATCGGTCGACGGACGGGTATCACGGCCGGCAACGGGTTCGCGTTCGTGAGTCACGTCGGCGACGTCTATCCCTCGGGGTTCCTCCCCGAGCCGGCCGGCAACGTCCGCGAGGAGAGCGTCGTCGAGGTCTACCGGGACGCCGAACTGTTCCGGTCGCTCCGGGAGCCCGACGCGCTACGGGGGAAGTGCGGGGCCTGCGAGTACCGACACGTCTGCGGCGGGAGCCGCTCCCGAGCGTACGCCTACACGGGCGACCCGCTCTGTGCCGACCCGCTCTGTGCGTACGTCCCGGAGGGCTACGACGGGCCGCTCCCGGAGCAGTCGTTCGACTGCGGGGACGCCACGTCCGCCGACTGATACGGACTGTTGTAACGATTTACCGCCGATCATCGACCCCGTTCGGGTGATCGGCGGTAAAAGACTACAACAGTCCGTATGAGTGGGTGACCACGGGTACGCGGCTCCTGCGACCCCGAACCCCGGAGCCGGGGTCGTGAGCCGAACGGGCCGCCCTCAGTCGGCCCCGGTTCCGGCGCTGGATCCGGACGACCCGAGCGGCGTGATCTCCTCCTCGCGGAGGTAGCACTGCGGGTCGGGGGCGAAGGGGTCGCCCTCGACGGCGAGCGCGCGGAGCCGCGAGCCACCCCGACAGAGCTCGCGGTACCGACAGCGGGCACACCGGCCGGTCAGGTGCGCCTCGCGCTCGCGGAGCCGCCGGAGCAGCGGGTTCGACTCGTCCTCCCAGATGGCCCCGAACGGCCGGTCCCGGACGTTCCCCAGCGAGTAGCCCTGCCAGAACTGCGTGAGGTGGACGTTCCCCTGGTAGTCGACGTCGGCGACCCGCTCGCCGGCCGGGTCCCCGCCGTTCCGCCGGAGGTACTCGGCGACGCGCCCGGCGGCCGCCTCCCCGAAATGCCGCCGGGCGTACTCGACGAGGTAGGCCGCGTCGGCGTAGTTGCCGACGAGCAGCGTCTCGATCTCCGCCCCGCGCTCGTGATACTCGCGGGTCAGGTCACAGAGCTGCCGCACCGCCGCTCGCTTGCGTGCCGGCGAGAGGTCCACGTCGACGATGTCGGCGCCGCGGCCGCCGTAGTCGAGGTGGTAGAAGCAGAAGCGATCGACCCCCTCCTCGTGGAGGAGGTCCACCACCCCTTCGAGGTCCTCGACGTTGTGCTCGGTGATCGTGTAGCGGAGCCCGGTCTTGAGCCCGGCGTCGAGACACGCCCGGATGCCGCGGACGGCGGCGTCGAACGCGCCCTCCTTCCCGCGGAAGGCGTCGTTGCGCTCGGGGAGGCCGTCGACCGAGACGCCGGCGTACGCGAGTCCGGCGTCCCGCAGTTCGGCGGCCCGTTCGGGCGTGAGCAGCGTCCCGTTCGTCGACAGCACCGGCCGGATACCCAGGTCCTCGGCGTAGCCGACCAGTTCGATCAGGTCCTCGCGGACGAGCGGCTCGCCGCCGGAGAACAGCACGACCGGGACGCCGTACTCGGCAAGGTCCTCGAGCAGCCGCTTCCCCTCGGCGGTCGCGAGTTCGCCCGGCACGGCCCCGGTCTCGGCCGCCGCGTAGCAGTGCGAACAGGCGAGGTTGCACCCTCGGGTGAGGTTCCAGACGACGACCGGCCGGCGCTGTCTCTCCTCGGTGATCTGTGGCTTCGAGGACTCCCCGGCCGCGCCGTAGCGGAGCCCGTCGCCCTCCGCGTCGAGGTCACAGAGCAGTTTGCTGATCGAGATCATCGCTCGTTCGTGTGCGGTTCCTCGCGTCCGTCGGCGCCGACCGGCGCCGGTTCGGCGTCCTCGTCGAGCGCGTGCGTCGAGTACCGCCGGACCGCCCCGGCGGGACAGACCCAGACGTCGCGCGCACACCACCCGAACAGTTTCGTCGCCCGCTCGTGGGCGCCGTCGGCCGACGGCGCCGAGACGCTCCCGACGTGTCGGAGCGGATCCGTTTCGTTCTCCCGGACGAACACCTCCCACTCGGGCTCGTCGACGCCACGCGGCTGGTCGCCGACGCGGTGCCGTTCCGCTTTCTCCACCATACGCGGGGATGTGGCCGAGGACTCGAACACGCTTGTCCCGATAATGTTCGGGGTTTTCGAGTGGCCGACGGCGCCGACCCGCCCGTGCGGGGTCCGCCGAGCGCGTTCTCGACCACTCGAACCACGGGCCGGTCGGGGGCGACTCGTTCATTCGGCCAGTTCGGCTCGCACCTCCGCCACCGTCGCGACCGTCCCGCCCGCCGCCTCGATCTCCTCCCGTGCGTGTTCGACCCACTCGAGATTCGTCCGACTCGACCCGAGCGGGGCGTCCTCTAGACCGACGCGGACGTGCCCGCCCCGCTCGACGGTCGCCGGGATAAGCGGCGTGATGTCCACGCCCAGCCCGGCGACCATCCACGGCGCGCCCGGCGCCTCCGACTCGAGGAGCGTCGTGTAGCTCTCGAGGGCGTACGGCTCCGGCGGGTAGCCGAACGTGTACTCCTCGGTGAACATGAACCGGTAGACCGGCGGCGCGATACCCGGATACCGGTCGGCGAGCGCCGCGCCCAGGCGGACGAACCCGGGCTCGTAGATCGCATACGAGGGTGTGGTCCCGTGGCGTGCGGCGATCCCGAGGCCCTTCCGGACGTGGGACTCGGGGTTCTCGTACACCGACCCCGGCTCGTCGCGCTCGACGGCCTCGTAGCTCGTGAAGTTCGTGCTCCCCGGGTCGACCACCGCCCACTCGAGCAGCCCCCGGCGGCCGAGTTCGGCCTGGTGGGCGAACCGCTCCTCGGCGGACATCGTCGACGCCTCGATCAGGCCGAGCGGCGGGATGGTCGGGTAGACGATGGCGTCCGCCCGCTCCTGGATCCCCTCGATGATACGAGTGTAGATGTCCGGGTCGTCCCGCTGTTCGTTCGTCTCCGGGTCGAACGCGTGGACGTGGACGATCGCCGCCCCCGCCTCGGCGCACGCCACGCCCTGTTCGATACACTCCTCGACCGTGATCGGACTCCCCGGCTGGCGGTCGCTCCCCCATGGCCCGTTGATCGCGGCCTCGATCCACGTTCCGGTCATCGCGAACTCTCCCGGGTAGTGACGGCACCCCGTATAAAACGTTGGCACGAGCGGGGGGTCGACTGGCCCCTCTCGATCTGCCGGTGTGACACGGAACTCGAACCCGAGTCGGTGCGGTACGAACGGGTTCGGCACCAGCTCTTAATCGCCCCGGCCCCGACCCACCCTCATGTCCGATCTCGAGACCCACCCCGTACCCGAGACCGTCGACCCCGACGGGTGGGAACTCGTCGTCGACGGGCTCGTCGACCGCCCGCTCTCGCTGGCCCTCGAGGACCTCCGGTCGATGGATCTCGTGCGGGC
>JBEPXB010000148.1:0-6628 GCA_041642135.1 Halobacteriales archaeon
ACCAGCTTCTCACACTGCTCGAACTCGTCGGGAGCGGGGGGCGAGGGCTGATCCGGCGCTCCAGGAGGGGTCGGAGATGGCGTCGGACTCACGTCGGTGTCGTCGGACCTGGGAGTCGACGGTGGGCCCTGGATGGTACAGCCCGCCATCCCACCACCGAGAGCGACCCACAGTGCTCCGAGTACCGTCCGGCGCTGCATACGTCTCGCGTTCGCATCGTCGGGTAAGTGTCTTCTCGCGCTGTCCTCGCCTCCCCGTTCGTGCGGGGTGACTCCGTCTCGTCGTCTCGGGGGGACGAACTCGCGCCGCGTATCCGGCGCGGCCGCCGAAAGCTCTCGGGGTTCGGGAAGTCGAACGGAGGCGGTCAGTTAGACCTCGAGCACCAGCGCGTCGCCCTCCCGCCGGAACTCGCCGTCCGCCCCGAACGGTTCCGAGCGCTCGCGCATCCGCTCGCGACACCACTCGGCGACGCCCGGCGGGGCCTCGTGGACCGCACAGTCGCGTATCTCGACCGGGTAGAGCCGAAGGTGCTCGATCCCGCCGTCCGCGACGGTCGCCTCGAAGAGGAACCCCCGGTCGTTCCGCAGGTCCTCGTCGACGGCGTAGTCGTCGACGAAGTCGCCGCAGTCGTAGAGCACGGGCGTCCCGTCCACGACCTCGATCCCCTGGAAGACGTGCGCGGAGTGCCCGTGGACCAGGTCGACCTCGCCGGCGAGCCACCGGCCGAACTCCCGGTGGGACTCGCTCGGTTCGGCCACCATGTTCGGCCCCCAGTGGAGCGACGCGACGAGGAGGTCCGGGTCGTGCTCGCGGGCCCGGTCGAGCGACCGCTCGACGACCGCCCGGTCGGCCGGGTCCTCGGGGTCCATCCGGCAGTAGGCGACGCCCGGCGAGTCCTCGCTCGCGGCGTACTCGGGCGTGTTGTCGGTGAACGAGACGGCGGCGACGCGCGTCCCGGAAACGTCCACGACTGCGGGCGCGCGGGCGGCCTCCCGGTCGGGTCCGGCGCCCGCGTGCGCGACACCCGAACCGTCGAGGGCGTCGAGCGTGTCGAGCAGCGCCGTCTCGCCGAAGTCCAGCAGGTGGTTGTTCGCGAGCGCGGCGAACCGGACGCCGGCCGCCTCCAGCGCGGCCGTCGCCCACGAAGGGGCGGCCCGGAAGTGGAACGGGCGGTAGGTCCGGGTCCACCGCTCGCCGCGGGTCGAGAGCGCACACTCGAGGTTGACGAACAGGCCGTCGAGCGCCGCGAGCCGCTCCCGGAGGTCCCCCCACACGGCGTCGGGGGAACGGGAGCGCTGTCGCCGGTCGACGTTCCGACCGAGCATCACGTCGCCGGTGAGGCCGATCCGGGTAGTCACGTCCGGAGTCGTTCGGGGTTGTGAGGGGAAACGGTCAGTCGCGGCTCCGGCGACCCGTCACGTCGAGCAGTAGCCGTGCTTCTGGATGCACTTGCGCATCTCCTCCTCGGTGTCGTGCTTGTGGAGCGTCGTCGGCGTGTCACAGTAGAAGTACTCGCCGTCCCACCGGAGCGTCACGTCGTGGTCGCTCCCGAGGAACTCCGTGCGGACGACGACGCGGTTCCCCTCGCGCAACCGCTCCAGCAGTTCGTCCGTCGCGCACTCGCCGGCGTCGATGACGGTCGGAGATCCCATGTCACATGGTATCGTAGCGACCGCACATGAGCGTTCGCATGTTCCGGGTCGAAACGCCACCGGACGCTCGATACCCCTCGGTAGGGCTCCGTATCGGTCGGAGGTTCGCCGCTCGGAGGTAGGTTCTCACGGACCCGACCCCGGAGACGAACCCGAGCCCGGCTTTCCCCCCTCTGCCCGGGCGCAGACAGAGCGTCACGACCCGGTCGGCCCCCGGGAGCGCGACGTGCGGCTGCTTCAGGAGCACGTACCCGAGCGCGAGGGGGCCCGAGGGATAGCGTCGAGGAACGCCATCCCGAGGAGTGCCGACGAGCGCCGCGCCGAGGTAGGGCCGGAACCGCTCGGCACACGAGCGGAGCCCCTCGCGGTCGAGTTCGCCGAGCAGCGAGGCGTTCGCCGCTAGCGCCGGCAGTATCATCACGACGACGGCCGTCGCCGGCGAGAGCACCGTCGCCAGGATGGCGGTCGAGGCGACGCCGTACCCGAACCCCGCGACACCCTCGATCAGCCTCCCGAAGGCGACGACACCCGCGACGACGAGGAGCGTCTCGGTCGGAACGCCGACCGCCATCAGGCCGTCGCGCCGTCCTCGCCCTCCTCCGCCGGGGCCGCGAGGTGCTCCTCTCCCCACTCCCGCATCGCGCCGATAACGGGTTCGAGCGACCGGCCGCGCTCGGTCAGCGAGTACTCCACCCGGAACGGCTTCTCGCTGACGATCTCGCGGTCGACCAGCCCGTGCTCCTCTAAGTTCTCCAGGCTGTCCGAGAGCACCTTCGAGGAGACGCCGTCGACGGCCTCCTTCAGGGCGTTGAACCCCAGGGGACCTCGCTGGAGCAGCCGGTTGACGATCACGGGGTGCCACTTGCGGCCCAGAACGGTCGCCGTGGCCGTGATCGGACACCACTCCTCCCCGGCACACCACACCTCGAGGGGCTCGTCCGTCATGGGGCCCGGTAGGTCACCGGGGATCATATAGGTTACTCAAAGAAACCGAGTTGTGCGCTGTAATCGGTCGAGCGACGCTCCGGTCTACCCGACCGAGAGGTCGACGACCACGCCGTCGCCGTAGGGCCACTCGTAGTCGACGCCCGCACGTTCGAAGACCACGCGCGGGAGGCCGATGTCCGCCAGTCGGACGGGACCGACGCCGCCGAGGCCGGTCTTCGGGAGCGCGAGCGTCGTCGTCAGGTCCGCGTCCACGGCCGGACCGGGTCGCTCGCCGGTCGTCGCGTTCACCCCCGAGGGGACGTCCAGCGACCGGATCTCGGCGTCCGGATCGTCGAGTCGGTCGACCAGTTCGGCTGGACGGCCCCGGAGCGGGCCGGAGAGCCCGTACCCGACGAGCGCGTCGAGGACGACGTCCGCGTCGCCGAGGACGTCGTCCGCCGCGGGCGAGACCCCCATCTCGCGGAGGACGCCGAACTGGCGGGCGGCGGCGCCGGTCAGGTCCGCCGGGTCGGGCCCGAGGACGACCTGGACGTCGACACCGGCGTTCAGCAGGTGCCGGGCGGCACACAGTCCGCCGCCGCCGTTGCCGCCACCGCCCGCGAGGACGACCACCCGGCCCTCGTACCCCCGGAGCGGGTCGGCCAGCGACCGGCCGGCGTGCTCCATCATCATGAGTATCGAGACGCCGACCTCCTCCACCGCGACGCGGTCGACCTCGCGCATCGCGTCGGCGCTAACGGCCGTGACGACCCGTCCGTCTGGCGTGCGGAACGTCGGCTCCGGGTTCGGGGTCATACTGGCCCGTCGGCGTCGCGGGACTTGTACCGAGGGGGAGGCGACAGTCGGGGCACACGGGGACGCCAACGCGGTGGCTACGGCGTGCCGCGTGCAGGGAGACAGGGGGACGGGACCCGAACGGCGCGTGGGCGGGACCGGTCGGCTATATGTCGTCCTCGCCGAACTCGTCGATCCGCTCGTGGACGTAGGCGCACCACTCGTCGAGCGTCTCGTGCATCAGCCCCCGGGCCTCCTCGACCGGTGTGGCGGTGTACTGGTAGACGTGTCCGCCCGAGTCGAGCAGTCGGCGCTGGCGGGAGGCGAGGTCCTTCTCGCGGAGAGTCGTGAGCGAGCGGTTGACGTTCGAGCGGTCGCGGTCGACGATCTCGGCGAGTTCGGCGACGGTACTGCCCGGCGTATCGAGCAGCGCGAGGTACGTCCGGGCCTCGTGGCGCTGGATGCCGAACACGCACGCCATCACGTCCTCGAATCCCGGTTCGTCACCGAGCATGAGGTCCCGGAATCGTCCCGGGTCCGGGTCTGTGCTCATACGGTCCGGTTCGCTGCCGTGTGCATAAATCCCGTCGCTCCTGCGCGCGGACCTCGTCCGGGCGGCCGTTCGACCGCGACGCCGGTCCGAGCGCGCTCCCCACCGACGGCCGTCTTGATTCCATCCCCGACCGTCCGGTAACGTTCGACTCTAATTCCCGGACGGGGTCCGGAAGTGCGTCTGAGACGCATCCCCACACGAGCGGGGTACGACTAATCAGAGCCCCGTACACCCCCGGACATGGACCGACGAACCATGCTGAGACTCGGCGGCCTCGCGCTCGCGAGCTCCATCGCCGGCTGCTCGGGGAGCAGCCCCGACACGGGCGGCGGAACGGACGAACCGACCGACCCCGCGACCGCGACGCCGGAGCCGACGGCGACATCGACCCCGAGGTCGTCCGGCGGTGGAGGGACACCCGGTGCGGACGTGCTCGGCGGCCCCGACGACCTCCAGTCGGGAGTGACCGTCGAGGCGCTCTCGCTCGACGAGGACCGGGGCGCGGGACAGTTCGTGTTCTCCCCGGCCGTCCTCTGGGTCGAGTCCGGCGCGACGGTCACCTGGGACATCGCCAGCGGCAGCCACTCCGCGACCGCCTACAGCCCGAACTTCGACCAGCCGATGCGCATGCCGACCGGCGGGGAGCCGTTCGACTCGGGGGTCCTCTCGGAGGGCGAGAGCTACGAACACACCTTCGAGACGCCCGGAGTCTACAACTACTTCTGCCGGCCGCACGTGGGGCTCGGGATGGTCGGGCTGGTGATCGTCGGGGGCTCCGAGGGCGGGCCGGGCGTCTCCGAGGTCACCGACGTCAGCGGGACGGCCGCCGAGAACCTCGGCCGGCTGCTCGACCTCGCCGGGGTCGGCGACGGCGACGGCGGTGACGGGGGGCCGACCTACGGCTGGACCGACGCCACCTGGGACTCCTACTGGTACTCGCTGTACAACATGAGTACCAACATCGCGATGGCCGGCAACGGCGTCCCCTTCCCGCTCAACGACCAGATGGCCGAGATGCGCGACCAGCGGCTGCCGGCGATGCTCCAGAACGCCGACACCGACCGGCCGCCGATCAAGGACCCGAACCTCGTCTTCGCGGCGTTCACCGAGGGCGACCCGCACTTCACCCAGGAGCCGGTGCTCGCGGGCGAGGACGGCCGGCCGGACGCGTCCACGCTCGCGTGGGACAAGTCGGAGTCCTCGGGGGTCGTGAGCCCCTCGTCGCTGGCCTGGACCCATCTCAAGGGCGTCACCTGGGCGAAGAACTTCCAGAACCACTTCGACATCCTGCCGGCAGAGATCGCCCCGAAATTCCGCGCGCAGCTACTCACGACGCTGGCACAGGTCGGCATCAACGCGGCGCTGCTCGTCGGGGGCTCCCGCGGGAACGGCGCGTTGACCCACGGCGACTCCTGGGAACTGCTCTCGGAGTACCGGCCGGCCGAGGGACGGATCGAGGACGAGACGCGGCGCCCACACCACCACGCAGCGATGCTGTGGTTCCTCTCGGACATGACCAGCCTCGCCCAGAACGGCTGGTTCGGCTACGTCAACCCGATACCGCTCATCCCGAAGGACGCCGACAGCGAGGGAGTCTTCGACCCCCCGGTCGGCATCCAGGAGATCACCGACGGCGTCGCAGAGACGACGATGGACCTGTTCGGCCCCGCGGACGTCGCCGACCAGGAGTCGACCCGCTCGGTGGGGCTGATGCTCGGGGCGACAGGTTACTACGGCCCGCAGGCCGGCAGTAGCGACCTCCGGTCGGCGGCCGCCGACTACGCCGACGGACTCGCCGGCGTCGTCGAGGAGAACCTCGCGGGCAACGGGATGGTCGAGAACGGCGCCGCCAACCAGGCGGCCACCCAGGGCATCGTCGCCCAGGGACTGCTGTGGGCCTCACAGCTCGACGGCGTCGACCACACCGGGACCGCCGAGGACGTCCTCGGATACATGCTCGACGAGCTGTGGGACGAGGACGCCGGCACCTTCGCCACCGGGGAGGGCGACACGACCTACGCGATGACCGGCCGGGACGCCGGCGACGTCACCGGGGGGCTCAACGCCGCCGACGCCGTCCTCGGGATGGACGTCAAGGACGTCTACGCGCGGTACTTCGACCAGACGTTCAACCGCGGCCGCCTCCAGCGGGCCGAGCGCCCGCCATCGCGGGACGAGAGCGCCGAACACACCCTGCCGCTCCCGCCCGCCGCCGGCGGGGAACACGGCCAGGCCGCCGTCTACAACGGCGAGATCGAGTACGACACCGGGAGCGGCGAGTGGTCGGTGACCGACGACCGGTTCTACACCGCCGAGGCGCTCTACCTCGCCAACCAGGACATCTGGATCAGCCAGTGGGGCGGCGACTTCTACCAGGGGCGCGGTGTCCCCGGACAGAACGACACGCCGCCGTCCTGACGGTGGGTAGTCACTGACCCCGCTCGGCCCCTCCGATAGGCCCGTACCGGAGCTACGATCCGTTTCGCTCGACGGGCTCCGCTCGCGTATGCGGTTCTGACGCGTGTATCCACATCCATCCACGTTATATACTCACGAGATATTATAAAATGAATATCCATTAGAAATGAAACCGAGCCAGGAATAGCGATCGAGGAAGGTTCGTGGGTCAGCGGGATGCTGGCCGGCCTCGGCGGCAGCGTCGTCATGGCCGTCGTGATGGTCGCGATGGGCGCGACGGCGG